>NZ_AWFE01000068.1:0-59399 GCF_003263315.1 Hyphomonas sp. GM-8P | reverse complement strand
GTCGTGAGTTCGAATCTCGCCGGGATCGCCACTTTCCAGACCCAGCGCGAGTGAGGTGGAGGTGGCCTTAGTAGCCGAGGGCGAGGCCGTCCTTGCGCATTTCGCTGGCCGCGCCGTAGCTTTCGCCTGTGAACATGGTGGCCTGATAGCCGCCGAAGCCGCCATCGGTGCCGCCAACGGTCCAGCCCATCTTGGCGAGCAGCGCCTTCGTCGTTTCCGGTACGCCGGTTTCGAGCTTCAGCGTGCCGAGGCCGGGTGTGTAGACGCCGGTTGGCTCGGACGAGCCGTCATGGCGCCAGCGCGGGCAATCGCCGGCCGCCTGAAGGTCGAGGTCATAGTCGACCATGTTGAGGATGATCTGGGTCTGCCCCTGCGGCTGCATCCCACCGCCCATGACGCCGAACGCCAGCCATGGCACGCCATTCTTCGTGGCAAAGCCCGGAATGATCGTGTGGAAAGGGCGTTTGCGCGGGGCATACAGGTTCGGCGAGCCTTCCTGCAGGCTGAAGCCCGCGCCACGGTTCTGGAAGCTGAAGCCCAGCCTGTCGGGCATCAGGCCGGAGCCCATGCCTGCATAGTTGGATTGGATCAGGCTGACCATCATGCCGCTTGAGTCGCTGACCGTCAGATAGGTCGTGCCGCCCTGGTTCGGGGCATCGCCCGGGAAGGCGCGATCCATCGGCCGGTCCGGCCGGATGAGGGACGCACGCTGCATGCCGTAGGAATCCGAAAGCAGCATGTCCATCGGGATTTCGGCGAAGTCCGGATCGGCGAACCAGCGAGCCCGGTCTTCGAAGGCGAGCCGCTTGGCTTCAGCCTGGAGATGGATCGACAGGGCCGACATGAGGCCGGCATCGCGCATGTCGAAATTTTTCAGGATAGAGAGCATCTGGAGCGTGGTTGGTCCCTGGCTGTTCGGCGGCATGCCGTAGACCGTGACACCGGAGCGGTAGTCGACCTCGTTCGGCTCCACCCATCTGGCGTGCTGGGCGGCGAGGTCCTCGCGTGTCATCCAGCCGCCGATGCGCCTGAAATAAGCTTCGATCGTGTCGGCGATCGGGCCGTCATAGTAGGCGTCCCGGCCACCTTCACCGATCATGCGCAGGGTGCGGGCAAGGTCAGGGTTGCGGACGATTTCGCCTGCTTTCGGCGTGCGCCCGCGTGTGTAGTAGACGGCTTTGATATTTTCGATTTCCTCGATGCCGGAATTCGGACGCATGAAACCGGCCATGTCGCTTTTCATCCGGTCCGCGATCATCAGCCCGATCGGCATGCCTTCTTCGGCGACGTCTGCGGCAGGCTGCATCAGGTCTTTCCAGGGCAGTTTCCCGTAGCGCTGGTGCATGGTCCACCAGGCATCGACGGCGCCCGGCACGGTCACCGCTGCAGCGCCGTGGAAGGGGACGCGTCCGCGCGGAGACTTCGCCCGCAGCGTATCGAGCGACAGGCCAGCCGGCGAATGCCCGGACCCGTTGAGCCCCACGACCTTGCCGAGCGCCGGATCCCACATGAGGCAGAAGGCATCACCGCCAATGCCGTTCGCCGTCGGCTCGACCACGCCAAGTGTTGCGTTGGCAGCGATGGCGGCGTCGACCGCCGAGCCGCCCTTGCGGAGAATGTCGATGGCCACCAACGTCGCGCGCGGATGCGAGGTCGCCGCTACGCCATTCATGCCCCAGACGACGGAGCGGGAGGCAAAGGGCGAGCCTGCCAGACGGTCGCCCGAATAGATCGTATCGCTGAGCGGTGTGGGCGTATGTTCCGGCGGCGGTGCGGGCGGAGCTGCTGGCAGCGCTGCTGCAGAACTGGGTTGGGAGGCACACGCCGAAAGCGCCAAAGCCGCCGAGGCCGGCCCGGTGAGGAGGAATTGTCTGCGTTTCATAATGAGGTCTTCAACAGGGGGGAGGGTGAGGGGAAGGCCCCGACCTCAATGCGCCTCGCGAAGAAGCTCAAGCAGAAGCGGCAATCCTTGTGAGCCGAGTTTCAGATTGCCCGATTGTTGTTGTCCGCCGGACAGCTCCGCCAATATATGTGGCACCCGTTCCGGCCAGACATCGCAAGCGGCTTGTCCGGCGGCGCGTGGGGATTGCAGGCTTTCTTAGTCAGCGCGCAAACAGTTGTGAAAGATCCTGAAACGCCTTCATCTCAATCGCGTTTCCGGAAGGATCACGGAAGAACATGGTGGCTTGTTCGCCAGCCTGTCCCTTGAAGCGGACATAGGGTTCGATGACGAAGTCGGTGCCAGCTGCGGTGAGCTTGTCGGCCAGTTCCTGCCAGTCGGACATTTCCAGCACGACGCCGAAATGCGGCACCGGTACATCGTGGCCATCGACGCTGTTACCCGGATCGCCGGTCTTGGCGGAGTCCGGAACCAGATGGGCGACGAGCTGGTGGCCGAAGAAATCGAAGTCGATCCATTCCGGCGCGCTGCGACCTTCCGGACATCCCAGCAGTTCGCCATAGAACTCCCGCGCGGTGTCCAGATCGTGCACGGGAAACGCCAAATGAAATGGTCGAAGCGACATGACACCTCCAAACGTCTTGGTTGCCCGACTTATGTCGCACACAAGCGCGCATGCCTAGCGGTCATTCGCGCTGGCGTGCACCCGGAGATGTGCCTGCTTGCAATCTGTGCAGCTCAGCGCCAGCGACTCGATTGAGCCGACGAGCGCTACTCTGCAGGTGCGTGCCGCGTGCGCGGGCGTCCTGATCGGGAGTTCCTTGTGCTTGCGGCCAGCAGGACAGCAATCACCATAGCGCAGACCGTAACAGGTATAAGGCTCGCCTGACCGAGTGCGTCGGAATGTCGGATCGCGTGGACAAAGGTGCCAATGACCAGCAGGATTGCGCCCGCCAGTTTCATCACACGCCGGCAGCGGGGCGCGTCTCCGATGAACAGGCAAGCCGTCACGATCGCCGTCAGCGGGAACCAGAACAGGGCCACCAGGCCGGCACCTTCGGTGACACCGCTGACCGAGGCCAGCAGGGTGAGGGCGAGTGCAGCGGGCGTACCCCAGACAATTCCGACCCATCCGGCCTCAAGCCGCGGCGCTGCCCGGCCCTGCGACTGCCGGCGGACAAAGTAAATGTTCAAGCCGCTGGCGATGATCGTGCAAAGCGCGAGCCCGAACAGGAAGTAGGCAATCTTGACGGGCAGCCCGCCCCAGTTTCCGAAATGGACATTGTAAACGGAGCCGGAAATCTGCTGGCCAACTGTACCGTCCGAAAGACCTGTGTTTCCGAGATACTGCCCGTCGGCGTTGAAATTATAATAGTCTCCGAAGATCAGGCGGTCTGGATGACTGGCAATGACGGAGGCGTGCTGTCCGGCTGTACCCGGATCATGGAGGATGAAATAGGTGGGCGAGATGTCCGGATAGGTCTCTGCCATATAGGCGAGGGGGGCAGCAATCTCGGCCAGCTCTGTCGATGCTTCATTCACGGCGGGGTCTTCTCCAAAGACGGGGCCGAAAACTTTTGATGTGTCATTGTCAAAACTGACAGCCGCAATGGCGAAGGCCAGGACGCTCGACAGGCCAAGGATGGCTCCGGTCAGGGCGTTGGAAATGTGGAAAGGCGCTGTCCAGACACTTAGCCGGTTATGAAGGTCAGCCAGACCGACGCGGTCCGCGCTGCGGCGCAGGGCGAATGCATCCCGGAAGATGCGTGGATGGGCCAGAAAGCCGGACAGGGACAGCGCGATCAGGAATGCACCCAGAGCCCCAACCACCGTCAGGCCCAGTATGTGAGGCAGGTGCAGGTAATAGTGCAGGTCCAACAGAAACTGCGTCCACGGAAAATGTTCTCGCCCGGCAACATCACCATCAGCGGTGACGAAAAAGGCCTGCGTATCTGTGGTGATGACCGTTCGGGGGAGGTCTGGCCGGGGGAAGTTGATGTAAAGGTGCGTGGTCGCCGGGTCTTCGTTTTCGAATACTGTCCGGGCAGCCTTTGCTGCTGCGTCGGGAGAGATCGTCGTCATCTCAGGCGCGACCGGCTGTTCCCAGCGCTGGAATTCCCGATTGAAGACAGACAGCGTGCCCGTCACTGCCAGGATGTAGATAAGGCCGCCAAGCGCCAGTCCCAGGATAGAGTGCGCGGCAAGAGACCGGGCCACCCGGACGGTGGAGGATTTGGGCCAGAGAGTCTTTACCATGATTTCCTCTTTAGACGGAGAGACTGAGGTAAGCGAGGGGCGCAAGTGCTGAGCCGATAACAATCGCGCCTTTGCGCCAGAGGCGGCTGTGCGCGCCAGCGACAACCGCTATCAAGGCCCAGAAGAGGGGAAACGCGAACATCGCCATGACGAGGTTCGCTGTGTGCTCCACGCCCGACTTCTTGAGCATGACAAAGCCCGCCGTCGACAAGGCGAGCGCTGCCAGCCCGGCCAGCGGCCCCAGCAAGATACCGGCAGCGACGCTCCGCAGGATTTCAAGTGGACTGGCGGGAGCCGGCTCAGTGACCCGTGCGGCGGCCTCGCGCGCTGTCTTCCGGTCAGCCTTCACGTAAATCCAGCTGAGCGCCGCCATCGCGGCAATCATGATGACGACGATGCCGAGCGCCGATCCCTTGTCCGGATGACTTGTCGCAGCCCAGCAGATGACAGACAACGTGATGGCGGACCAGCCACCGGCCAGCCGCCACCCATTCGCTGTCCTCAGGCGCCAGGCGGCCTGCAGCAACCAGAGGCCGCAGACCGCCATGAGGCACGCAAGGCCCCGGATTAGGAGTGCCGTTTCCATCGATCAGAAACGGCGCGCGACACGCGCTACCACAGTCCGCTGCTCACCGGGGAAGCAATCGCCCCGGGCGAGGCAGGTGCCGTAATATTCCTCATCCATGATGTTGCGGGCGTTGAGGGTGAGGTCCCAGTTGTCCGTCTCGTAGCCGATCAGCAGATCGCCGAGGACCACGCCATCCGTCACAACGCGGATGGGGCCTACCAGACCGATGCCGTTGCTCTCGTTTTCACCGAGATAGCGGATGCCGAAACCGGCCTTGAAGTTCGAGAGCGGGCCTTCTTCCGGCTGGTACTGGACCCAAGCCGAGGCCTGGTCTTCTGCGATGGAGGCGAACGGCACATCATCCGGCGTTTCCGTATCGAGCAGGCTGAGATTGCCTTCGAGATACCAGTCTCCGAGTGTTGTCAGGGCTTCGAATTCGAAACCTTTGGAAGTGCCGGTCCCTTCCTGCTGGCTGTCCGGTTGGCCGATGATGGATGCCGGGTTCGGGAGGTTCGTTTCCTCGATCTCGAAATAGGCCGCGGTGATATAGGTCCGCGTGCCAGGTGGCTGGTACTTGATACCGGCTTCCCACTGTTCGCCTTCACGCGGCTTCAGCGGCTGGCTGGTGAAGCCGTCGAGACCAATCACGGGCTCGAAGGATTCCGCAAAGCTGACATAGGGGGAGAAGCCGTTCTCGAAGGCATAGAGCGCGCCGACGCTGAACGAGGTGGCATCGTCCGACTGAGTGGTTGAGGTTGTCACGGTTTCGGTGTCATCGTAGCGAACGCCGATATTGAACTTCCACGCGTTCAGGGAGATCTGGTCGTTGATATAGACGCCATAATCTTCCGTCTGCGTATCACCCGGATCGTAGAAATTGGACGGATCGTCAAAGGCGGCCGGATAGCCGGGATAGACCGGATCATAAGCGTTAAATGAGCCGATACCGCCCGCATAGATGTAGCGGCTGCCGGTGGTCACGTCCTGATAGGCTACCCCGGCAAAGACTTCGTGTTCCAGCTGACCGGTGGAGAAGGTGTAACGCGCGCGAATATCGAGTGCCGATTGTTCGGAGGAGGCCTCGTTTCTGTAGAAGGTGCGCGTGCCGTTGCCGTCCGCGTCGATGCGCGGCGTCCCTGCGCCAAGGAAATCCAAATAGGACTGCCAGTAGTCGGCTTCACCGTCCTTATAACGGAAGATCCCGTCGACCGAGAAATTCGGTGTGAATTCATGGGAGCCAAGCAGGCTGACCAGAATTGAGTCGGTATTGTAGCGGTTGAAGCCGGGTTCCCCATGATAGGTCGAGGTATCGATTTCCTGGCCGTTTGCATTTGCGCAGACAATCTCAGGCGTGATGGTCACATCGCCGCTGACACAGCCGGTGCCTGTAAGCGGCAGGAACTGGGAGGAGGTGTCGCTGTCCCGGTCGGAATATTCCACCATGGCTGTCAGGCGGGTGGTGCCATTGTCATAGCTGATGGAAGGCATCAGGATCGTGGCGTCGTCATTGACCCGGTCGACCTGGGTGCCGCTCTCCCGGTAGACGCCGACAAGGCGGAAGAAGACATTCTCGGCAAGCTGCGCATTGAAATCGCCCGCGGCCTGGTAACGGTCATTGGTGCCGACGTCGAAGACGACTTCGTTGGACTTGTCGGGCCCTGCGAGTTTCGACACGGCGTTGACGATACCGCCCGGTGTGCCCTTGCCATAGAGGACCGAGGCCGGGCCCTTGAGGATCTCGACCTGTTCGAGGACATAAATATCCGTACGCGTGTTATTGTAATAACCGAACAGGACCTGCTGGCCATCCCGGTATTCAGCGGCGTCAAATCCCCGGACGCTTGCAAAATCCCCGCGTGTGGCCGGTCCATAAGTGCCGGCATCCACGCCAGCTGCATAATCGAAGGATGCAGCGAGGGTCAGCGCGCCCTTGTCGCGAAACTGCTCTTCGGTTTCGATGGAGATGGACCGCGCCGTCTCCAGAATCGGTGTTGTCGTCTTGGTCGCGCCGAAGTCCGATAGCTGGCCCGTGACCCGGATGGTTTCGAGCCGTTGTTCGTCGGGATTTTCGTCACTCATATCCTGGGCATAGGCTGCCCCCGCCGTCAGCATCGCTGCCGCCAGCACACTTCCAAATTTCCGCATTTCAGACCCCTTTTGAGATTGCGAGTGAGTCGCATTTACGGGATTGGGTCTGAGATGTAAATGATAATCGTTCGCAAATAGAGGCTTTGCTGCAGTCATCCGGTCAATGGCTGTCGCCGTTTGGGGGGAGGGCGGCGCTTTGCGTCGCGGACGGAGGTCTGGCTGAAGAGACGTGTCTTTGAGCCACAGGTGTCGGAAACGGGCAGAGGCCGGCTGCAGTCACCCGCAGCCGGCCCCCATCCGGAAGGAACAGGACTTACCAGACCATGTTCACACCGAACATCAGCTGCTGAGCGTCATAGTTCGGCGAGTTGTACTGGCCCCTGTATTCCAGTTCGAGGCCAATCCGGTCGTTCACCTTGCGACGGGCGCTGAACCCGTAATTGTAGGTGTCGAGACCGCGGTCGGTGGATTGCGTTTGCCAGACGGCGTCACCCAGCCAGACCTTCCGCTCTACGGTCGGATCGTTGCCGAGGTCACGGGTCCAGTCGGCGAACACGGCCAGGTCTGTCCCGGCAAATTTGCGGGTGACTTCCGCGCCGAGTTTTGACTGAAGCGTATCGCGGCCTTCACCTTCCAGGGTCAGACGCGTCTCGAGGGCTGTGCCTTCCTCAGCGTACTTGTGAACGTTGAGGGTCGCCGCGCGCAGGCCGCCGATGGCATAGACGCTGGTCTCTCCGAAGGTGACTGTTTTGTAGCGGGCTTCAAGCTGGGCATGCGTCATCGAGACCGGCTTGTCCGATTTCGAATAGGTGACGGCATTCGGGAACACCGTTGTACGGTTGGTTTTCACCGCGGCCTGCGTGTGGCCGACAAGACCGGACAGGGTCAAGCGCGTTGTCACCGCACGGCTGCCATAGAGGTAGGCAGACATCATCTGGCTGGTCGCACCGTTCGCCGTATCATTATAGATCTCGGCGGTCTTGTAGCTGCCGGCAACGCCGAGGCGCAGGTCATGACGGTTGATGAAGGTCGCGCCGATGGTGATGCCGTACACGTCTTCATCAAAACCCATACCAGCTGCATCCGGATCATAGCTGGCGCCACGCGCTTCGGCACGCGACCAGAGATGAATGCCGTTCTTCAGTTCGGTATCGACGCCGCCGATACCGGTATCGCCTTTAGCGGCAGACAGGATCATGCTGTCGGATCCACCGATGACGGATTCCATGCTTTCCAGAACATGGGCATGGATATCACCCGACAGGGACGCCAGGGCCGAATTGACCTGCGAGGCCGTCATGCCGTTGAAGTCCGAGAACAGGCTGGTGAGGACACCGTCGGTCGATTGACCATATGCCGTAGCCAGATCGAGCTCCGTCGCTGCAGCAACAGCGTTCGACCGCAGGCCACCTTCCTGGGCCAGAATACCGAGACTTTGTGCCACGAGTGCAAGCTGGATGGAGTTCTGATTGTAGATCAGGTTGAACCGGGTATTTTCCGGAATGCCCGCAGTCGGCTGGTCGATCATGTCGAACGCGCCAGCTATATTGTCGGCCACGACAACCGTGAACACGTCACCGATTACAGCATCGAAATCATTGTTTGCGTCACCCGAAATGCCCCGAAGGACCGGATTGATCGTACCGTTGGCCGTGAAGGTCACGCCCTCACCTGTCAGAACGAGCCGGTCGTACGATCCCGCCCCGCCAGCCGCGGAATAGGTGCGGCCGTCGATTTCTGTGTAGAAGAGCGACCCGTCATTGAGCGTGACATCGCCGGACACGAAGAGGGTGCCAGGTGAATTGCCGGGCTTCAGCATGCCGCCGGGCAGGACCACAACACTGCCGTCCACACCGCCCGTGCCGAGCAGGGAAGCGCCATCGACAACGGTCAGCAGGTTCGTGCCGAACATGCCGTTGACGTCCAGTGCACCGCCTTCGATATAGCTGTTGCCGCCAAGCCGGGAAATACCGGCAATCCGAAGGACGCCATCACCGAACTTGCGCAGGCCGCCAGATCCGTCGAGGGCGCCATCGAACGTTCCATCAGTAGACTGATTGAACTCGATCATGCCATTGTTCAGGATCTGGCCCTGAAGCGAGTTCGTTGAGCCGACGAGGGTGCCTTCCATGATGTTGGTACCGCCCGTGTAGGAATTGGCACCGTTCAGGATG
Organism: Hyphomonas sp. GM-8P; assembly: GCF_003263315.1. Classification (NCBI taxonomy): domain Bacteria; kingdom Pseudomonadati; phylum Pseudomonadota; class Alphaproteobacteria; order Hyphomonadales; family Hyphomonadaceae; genus Hyphomonas; species Hyphomonas sp. GM-8P. The sequence goes on along the minus strand of NZ_AWFE01000068.1, from coordinate 50,413 downwards.
AGACGGCCGGCACCTGCGAAGTTCAGCGCGCCGGTTCCGGAAATTTCACCTCCCCAGGTCAGCGCGCCCTGATATACGTCCACCGTGGAGTTGGTGTCGGCCAGAATCATCTGACGCGTCGAGCTCATGTCATTCCCGGTGACGAAGGCAGCATTTCCGATGGTCAGGGCACCTGTTCCCAGAGCGCCGTCACCGGTCACGAGCAATGAGCCGCCCTTGATGTGGGTGCCGCCTGTATATGTGTTGGTGCCCGATAGGAGGAGCCGACCAGACCCCAGCACGTTGAGTGTGCCATCGCCCGAAATTCCGCCTTGCCATTCAACGTCATGGTCCTGAACGTCTAAGCGGGAGTTGGAATGCTCCACGATCATCTGACGCGCAGACATCATGCTTGCACCCGACTGGAAGGTGGCATTTCCGATTGTCAGCGGACCGCCACCAAGGTTTTGGTCGTGCGATGCCCGCAGGGTGCCTTCCTCGATGGTGAAGCCGCCCTGATTGGTGTTCGTTCCGGACAGGATCAGCGTGCCGTTGCCGGTTTTCCTCATGTTGCCGACACCTGTGAAACCGCCGGTGACCGAAACCATGTTGCCTTCGGTGTCCATGGTGCCGCCCTGGGACTGGACGGTGAAGTCCGCACCAACGAACGTATCCATGTTGAACTGCAGCGTTCCGCCGACGAAATTCGGGTTCACCTGCGATGCGCCAAGCTGCGCAGCGGTGTAATAGGTGCTGCCGGTGTCAATGTCCGGGATGGCAGGGGGCTGGGCAGAAGGATTTTCCAGTCCGCTGCCGTCCACGACGGAAGAACCGGCCGGCACGCTGTTAAGCGCCACCGAAGAAAATGTCAGGTATCCGCCAACGCCGAAATACTCGCCATTGCCGGTCGCAATTACCGTGACCTTGTTGAAGAAGTTGGTGTCGTTGATCGCACCGATAAAATGTTCCGTACCGCCGATGCTGTTCGAGATGCCGCCGAGGAGGAGTGGGCTTGAGGTGCCGAAACGTAGGTAGACCTCTGAGGCGTTCGCCGTGCCGCCATCGGGCGTCGGGTTGCTGGACGTACAGCAGGTGCCCCAGTCATTCACCATCGTACCGAGCGCGTTCATGGAGAACGGAGTCGTGCCGTCGGACTCGAAGAACTGGTACGTGTAGCCAAGTGCCTCTGCACCGGCAAACGTTCCATCATGGCTGTTGCTCCAGTTGGTGAAACCGTCGCTGCCATTGTCGCCGTTCTGGTTATTGACGGCGGGGCTACCATTCCGGGTCGTCTTTACCGTGACGGATGGAGCGCCACCTGAACCGATCACCAGGAACGTGTCTCCTGTCGTGTTCAGAATGTCGAACTCATAGATATGGGACGTCTGCGTGGATCCTGGATTGTCCGCATTGTAGGCATTGTCGGCCGCGGTGATCGTGTCTTCGAACGTCTGAATACCGGCAGCCACATCGTCATTGAAATAGACAGCGGGGTCCGCTGCAGCGGTGCCTGAATAGAGCAACGCGGCGGCGATAGCGGTGAGGGATGCTGCTGTGAAAGAGCGTGCAAGCATCCGGTTGCGCCTGCCGAAGCTGGGCGCACTTATGGTGTATTTTTGCATGGATTAACTCCGGAAAAACTCAACCTTGAGGGGCATATTTGTTGTGTTTTCCATCATACCTTTAGGTAGAAGGAGTACGCCCGCATGGTGAATGACAGGTTACGGATTATCCACTTTGGCGTTCAGAAGGTTACGTGAAAAGTCTTCAAATTTAACGGGTAAATGAAGTCCAAACAAAATATCGGTGTGCCAGGCGTCATATGCGCGCTGCTTGTATCTGCAATAAAATATACGGTGTTGGGGGCGCAGCTCGGTGGCCTCTCAGGATCGCAGGTTGATGCGTCGGCTTGCCCCAAGGGCGCCATACTGCTTTACGGGATGTCCTGAACTATACATACCGCATCGCCATCTCCGCAACCAAAGGGAGGCGCGTGCGTGCGGGTCTGGGTAATGCTCAGAAAAGGTCTGTTTACAGATAATTACCGGGTCGGGACCGGTGCATCACCCGAATAGTCATAGAAGCCTTTGCCGACCTTGCGGCCGACCCAGCCAGCCTCGACATATTTCACGAGCAGGGGGCAGGGACGGTATTTCGTGTCGGCAAGGCCATCATGCAGAACCTGCATGATCGACAGGCAGGTATCGAGGCCGATGAAGTCCGCCAGGGTCAGCGGGCCCATCGGGTGGTTGGCACCGAGCCGCATCGCCGTGTCGATGCTTTCCACCGTGCCGACGCCTTCATAGAGCGTATAGACCGCTTCGTTGATCATGGGGACGAGAATGCGGTTCACGATAAACGCCGGATAGTCTTCGGCGTTTGTCGTCGTCTTTTCCAGCCGGTTCGCGAAGCCGATCGCCGTCTCATAAGTCTCCTGGCTGGTCGCCAGGCCCCGGATCACTTCCATCAGTTTCATCAGCGGCACCGGGTTCATGAAGTGCATGCCGATGAACATTTCCGGCCGGTCGGTGGTCGACGCCAAGCGCGTGATGGAAATGGAGGAGGTGTTGGTCGCCAGGTAGGTGCGGGGCGGAACGATTTCGCAGATGGAACGGAAAATCTGTTCCTTGACTTCACGCTTCTCGGTGGCTGCTTCGATGACCAGATCGTCGTTTTCGTGCGACTTGATCGAGGTGGACGTCTTGATGCGGGCCAGGGCCGCTTTCATTTCATCCATGCTGAACTGCTCGCGGGCGACCTGGCGAGCCATGTTCTTCTCGATGGACTCCATGCCGTGTTTCAGCGCGTCTTCCGAGATGTCCGTCATCACGACATCATAGCCGGCAAGAGCGCTGACATGTGCAATGCCGTTGCCCATCTGGCCTGCGCCAATCACGCCAATGGTCTGAAGCTCAATCATCCGCTCTCGCCCTGAGTCTTTTCGTCAATTGTCTGACATATCCTGTTTGTGCAGTGCGTCAAAGATCAAGTCAGCACATCAGATGAGCGGGGGCGGCGATGGCGAACTCGATGGAGATGTTGTTTCCGGACAACAAAAAGCCCGGCACAGGCCGGGCTTTTCGCTTATTGGGTGATCGCGGTTCGCCTAGAGCGCGTTCGTCAGTTCCGGAACGGCGACGAACAGGTCTGCAACCAGGCCATAGTCGGAGACCTGGAAGATCGGCGCTTCTTCATCCTTGTTGATGGCGACGATGACTTTGGAGTCTTTCATGCCAGCAAGGTGCTGGATCGCACCGGAAATGCCGATGGCGATGTAGAGTTCAGGCGCGACGATCTTGCCGGTCTGGCCGACCTGATAGTCGTTCGGAGCGTAGCCCGCATCCACAGCCGCACGCGATGCGCCGACAGCGGCGCCGAGCTTGTCGGCGAGCGGGAACATCAGCTCCTGGAACTTCTCTGCGGAGCCGAGGGCACGGCCGCCGGAGACGACGCGCTTGGCGCCAGCCAGTTCCGGGCGATCCGACTTGACCATTTCTTCCGAAACGAATTCCGACTTGAACGGGCCCGCCGGGGCGTCGATCGTTTCAACCGAAGCCGAGCCGTCATTGCCGGCTGCGTCGAAAGACGTGCCGCGCACGGTGATGACCTTCTTCGCGTCGGAAGATTTGACGGTCATGATCGCGTTGCCGGCATAGATCGGGCGCTCGAAGGTCTCTGCATCGATCACGGCGGTGATCTCGGAGATCTGCATCACGTCGAGTTTGGCAGCGATGCGCGGGGCGATGTTCTTGCCCGTGGTGGTCGCAGCGATGAAGACCGCGTCATAATTCGCCATCAGCGGCACAACGAGGGCTTCCATGGCTTCGGCCGTCTGCTTGCGCAGCGTCTCGCCTTCAGCCTGGAGCACCTTGCGGACACCGGAGACCTTGGCGGCTTCCGGAGCGACGGCAGCGGCGTTCTCACCGGCGACCAGCAGGTCGACGTCGCCCCCGAACTTGGCAGCGGCGGTCACGACCTTGTGGGTCGCGTCCGACAGGCCGCCATGATGATGTTCTGCAATAACGAGCACAGCCATATCAGACGACTCCTGCGGTTTTCAGTTTCGACACGAGGGTGGCGACATCCTCGACCTTTTCACCCGCCTGGCGTACCGGCGGTTCGGTGACCTGCACGACCGTCAGGCGCGGCGCAATATCGACGCCATAGTCGGCCGGAGCCTTCTCGTCGATCGGCTTCTTCTTTGCCTTCATGATGTTCGGCAGGGAAGCGTAACGCGGCTCGTTGAGGCGCAGGTCAACCGTCACAACGGCCGGCAGGGCCAGTTTCACGGTTTGAAGGCCGCCATCGACTTCGCGGGTCACGGTCAGCGCATCGCCGTCCTTTTCCAGCTTGTAGGCGAAGGTGCCTTGCGGCCAGTCGAGCAGGGCGGCCAGCATCTGGCCGGTCTGGTTGGAATCGTCGTCGATCGCCTGCTTGCCGACGATCACGAGATCGGGCTTTTCTTCCTCGACCACTTTGGCCAGCAGCTTGGCAACGCCCAGCGGCTCAACCGTTTCGTCGGTCTTGATCAGGATGCCGCGGTCACCGCCCATGGCGAGAGCCGTCCGGATGGTTTCCTGTGCCTGTTGCGGACCGATGGAAACAATGACGACTTCCGTGGCGGTGCCGGCTTCTTTCAGGCGGACAGCCTCTTCGACGGAAATTTCGTCGAACGGGTTCATCGACATCTTCACATTGGCGAGATCGACCCCGGTCTTGTCCGGCTTGACGCGGACTTTCACGTTGTAATCGATCACGCGTTTGACGGGCACGAGGACCTTCATGAGCAGCGCTCCACACGTTTCGAGGGATTGGACTTAATAGATGGGCGTTGCCTACAGGCACTGAAAAGCTTTCGCAAGTTTGACGTTGACGTAAGTGTCAATTTGGCGCGCAAAAATAAGTGATTTCTGGCCTTATGCGGTGCGATTCCTGCAATATGATACCCCAATGACGCGATCCGGACTGCTCCTGAGCCTACTTTTTGCCTTTGCGTCGCCCCTCGTGGTGGCTGCAGAAGGCATCTCTGCGCTGGATCCCGGCCTTTATGCGGTGAACACCGAAATTGAGACCAGCCTGCAGGATCCGGGGACCGGCACGCTTCTGGATACCTGGACTGAGCCTTTTGGCGGGGCGGCCTGCCTGGAAGGGGAGGAAGCCCGCCGCATTCGGCCTGACACTTTCATCGATGAGCGCTGCTACGTTTCGAATGTCCATGCAGATCCTTACGGAGAAGCATTCGATGTGGCTTGCACATTCCCCGAGGGCCTGCTGACCGGGACCGGGATCCTTCAGGTCGATCCAACGCGGCCCACCGAATTCCTGCAGCGGTTCACCTTGCGCAGCCCAGGCCCGGTGGCCTCCCAGCGCGTGACGATAAAGGGCCGCCTGGTCGGCGCCTGCCTGCCGGACGATCTGGCCGCGGGCCCCTAGAGCGCAGCGTCTACGTAGAATCCGCAATTGGCAATTTCGCCAGCCGGTCTGACATGGCAATAAGACGCGGCATTTTAACGGAGGACATCCATGTCGAACACGCCCCACGAACTTTCTGCAGAATTCCCGGATCTTGCCGACAAGATCCATGCGCTGAAAACCAGCGATGCGCATTTTGCGAAGCTTGCCGATGAGTATCACGAGCTGAACCGCCAGATTCACCGCATCGAAACGGACGTGGAGCCTGCCAGCGACGAGCACCAGACCGAGCTGCGCAAGCAGCGTATGGCTCTGAAGGACGAACTCTACGCCATGCTCAAGGCCTGAGGCCTTTCCGGCGAAGGCCATGGTGCACGGGTTTAGGTAGAATCCCGAATGGGGCGGCGAGTGTCCATCTGTCAGAAACGGCAGTGTAAAGGACGTAGCTAACCCGGGAGGAGGTGCCCGATGACCCAATTGCCCCATGGTCTCGTCGGAGACTTTCCGGACGCTATCGACCGTATTCTGGAACTGGAATCCGAGGCGGAGGATTTTGTCCGCCTGGCCGAGGCCTATGAGGCCGTCACCGCGGAATTGCAGGATATCGAATGCGGCATCGAGCCGGCTTGCCGGGCCTACATGGCCCAGCTGCGCCGCCAGCGCGATGCATTACGTCAAACCCTGTTTGCCCGTCTGAACGCCTGATCAGCGCCACAGCTTCGGCTGCGCTTCCTTCACCGTATCGCGGCATCCCTTGTCCCAGGGAAAAAGCCCGTCCAGCAGGCCGGGCCAGACGATCTGCACCAGTGCCGGATGCCCGCCCTGTCCGTTGCGTGCCCATAGCCAGTCGGCCAGCACAGCGTATTTCTCAAACGCATCGGCGTGGGAGACTTTGCGCGCCACGCAATCGAAATCCTCGTGCAGGCCTTTCCAGACCTGATTGTCTTCCAGTTTCCGGCCTGTCTTGATCTGGTCGTACACATTGGCCAGCATGTCGTACATCACGTCGCGGTGCAGACCGAAAACAATGAACTCCGGCGCGTTCAGCGTCTGCGAAAAGCCGACCGTGTACGTGTAGTTCGGGGTCTCCAGTTCCGGGTCGTAGCGATGAACGGCATACCAGCCATGGGCTTCAATGCTGCCCAGGATCCGCTTTTCTTCCTCGATCACGATACCGCCCGCCATGTCTGAATGACGCGCTGTGCCGGGCCTCGGGTCAAGCTGTTAATCTTCAGATGACGGAGATTTAAGCATGACAGGAAGTTCATGTGGGCAGGGGAGGAGGCGGCTCCGAAAAATCCCGCTTGCCGGAAACGCGGTTCCGGCGTAAATCGCGCGCCGCCGCCGACCGCTGCGACAGGCACAAACGGGTGGCTGGAGCCATTCTGCACCTCACATGTCCAATCCGTCGTTTGACTGCGTGTCCTGCGGCGCCTGCTGTTTCAGCAGGAATCCGCGTTATCTGCAGCTTTTGCCCTGGGACACTTCCCGCAACCTGCCCCCTGAGAGCCTCTTTACCGAAGACGGCCGCACCTATGTAAAGTTCGATTGCGGTCATTGCGTCCACCTCGACCTGTCGAACGGGAAGGCGGTCTGCCAGGTCTATGAAGCCCGGCCAGAAGCGTGCCGGGCTTTCCGGGCGGGCAGCTTCGAATGCATCAAGGCCCGCCGCGCCAACGGCATTATGGGCGCCAATGTGAGGGACCGGGAAGGGGCGCCAGCCTAGTCGTAGAAACATTTCTCCGTGCCGTCGCCCTGATCGTAGCAGTCGCGGCGGTTTGAAGGCGGAGCATTTGGTATCTGGTTCTGCGACTGGTTGATCATGTTGTTATAGGCCGCATCGGCAGCCTGCTGGCGATCCCGTTGCTCTGCAGCCTGTTTGGCGCGCTTTTCTGCGGCAATGGCGGCGCGTGCTTCCGCGCCGTCCTCATAGGCTTTCTGGAACATTTTGTTGCCGCGAACGGCGGCCTCGTACTGGCGTCGTTTTTCTTCCGCGACAGCGCGCGCAAACTCGGCGGCTTCGGCGCCGGCCTCATTGTCATTCAAAGCGAATTCATACGCCACGGCGGGGACGTACCCGCAAGCCTTGTCGTACCGGAACTCCAGCTGGGCCTTGCCCCAGCGATTGGTCGCCCAATCCGCCGTACCATAGTGTTCAACGTCCGGGCTGGCGGCGGCCGAGTTGCAGAATTCGGCCGTGAAGTCACCGCGCACCAGGCCGATCTCTTCGAAGTCGATACCCGCGCTGCGTTCGCCGAAACAGTCTCCGTAAAGCGTAATGGCTGCCACCATCGCGTCGTGTGGCGGATATTCCGGCACACGGTCCAGCGGTAGCGGTTTGTACTTCTTGATGGCTCGCTCCATCTTCTTGTCATAGGCGACGCCATACTCGTTCGTTTCGCCTTGCCTGACTTTCTTGGACGTGCGGGTCCATGGGCCGAAGGCTTGGGCGCCCCAGTCAGTACCCACGCGGCGCGTGATCATGGGAAGTTCCTGTTTGCCCTTCAGGGCCCACCACGCGATCACGGCGAGTGTGTTGTCCCTGTCGGAGAATGCCTGCGGGTTTTCCAGCTGTTCCGGCGTGAGATTGCAGGCGGAGACAGGAGCGGGGGGCGCCATGGATTGCTGCGAAACAGGTTGCGGCGACGGCGGCGCGGCCGCCATGATTTGCGGAGCCGGGACAGGGGCTGGAGCGGGCGGAGGCGCGTTGCGCTCTGCCCGCGTCGGCCCGGTCGTGCAGCCAAGGCGCTGTTCCGCCCATTTCAGCATGGCGGGCGGCGGCGCGTCGAAACCGGCATAGACCGGCTGCTTGTCGGAATAGCCGTTCTCGAGTTTGAATGTGTCGCTGTAATATTGCTTGTAAGCGGCGACTTCGGGGAAGTCTTCCCCGCCCGTATTGCAGAGGCCTTTGCGGCATTCGCTGAGCGAGGTGTAGATCTTGCCGAGATGATCGACCGCGCTGGCGCCGGTGTCCTGCCAGTAGAGGATCGCGCGGGCGCGCGTGTCGTTGGAGCTGGAATAGTCCTTCTCGAACGCGGCGTAGAGCGCGTCGCCCGTCGGGCAAGTCTGAGCGATGGCAGGCACAGACAGCCCACCAGCGGCAATGGCCGCGCAGGCGGCGAGTTTTCTGAAATGTCCCATAAGGTTGAGATACAGGGGATCGCCCAGCGTGCAAATTGTTTTGCGGGCGGGTGTCTATTCCTCTGCGTCTTCCGGCAGGAATGCGACCGTTGTGGCGCGCACTTTCCATGCCCCATCCACGCGCACGAGATAGTCCGTCCCGGCATAGCGCACCGTCCGCGGCGTGCCGTCGGCTTCCATCAGGGCTTCGGTGGCATTGAAGCGGGCAAGCGCCGTGTCGCCGAGCACTGCAATATCAGCGAATTCGGCCTCATAGCTGACGACTCGGGCGCCGCCGTCGATATAGTCCCGCACGAGTTGCATGTGCGGGATCTTGGCGCGGGGTTCGGCCTGACCGGCAAACCAGACCGTCCAGTCGTCGTGATACTCTGACGCCCACGCCTCGAAATCCGTTTCGATTCCCATCGGCCCGTTGGAGAGAAGGTCGGCAATGGCCTGCTGGTCGGCGGACCAGTCCTGCTCGCTGGCGAGGGCGGGCAGGGACGCGGCGCAAAGGGTGAAGAGGGCGGCGAGGCTGGCGGACCTGAAGGCGCGTTTCATGATTTAGTTCCTCGACGGATAAATGCCTTGCGCCACGATGCATTGCTTCAGGGCGAGATAAGGCTGCGGGTCGTCGCTGGCGTGGGCGCTGTTCCTGTTATTGTCAGGCAGGGCCCCGCTGGTGCCTTTCTGGCCAATCGCATAGTTCGGAAGGCCCGGGCCCTGGCCGGCGCCGATGATGGTGCGCCCCCGCAGGTCCGGCAAGGCGAAGGTCGTCCGGCCGTCTCCGCCATACTGGGTGCCGAGGAGAGAGAAGAGGGCGGTGTTCTCGCTGATCTGCAGCAGCCGCCCATCCGCCTCCAGCGTCCCCCTCGGACAGAAGTTGAACCCGACCGTGATGATCTCGCCGAGATACTCATCCGGCCCGGCATGCGCCGCAGGCGCCGCCGCCATGAGCGCGCCGGTGAGCGCTGCCGTGATCGCAAGTTTCCGAACCATCGCGTGTCCTCCCTTTTTGTACGGACGACCCTAGACCCTGGGGCCGGGGAGGCAAGGGCAGACGGTGCGCAGCGGAGCCGGGCGCGAACTTCAAAGACCGAAATGTTTGACTTGGCGCGGCTTCGCGCGGACAGTCGATTCCAAGGATCAGGGAGGACGAGAAAATGACAATCTTTAAATTGGGACTATTGGGCGCCGCCGCCATGACGCTGGCGGGCTGCGTTGTGGTCGACGAAAGGGCGGCGTCCGTGCCAGTGGCCGACGTGTCGCCGCCGACCGCAATGATGGCGGAAGAGGCCCGCGCCATTGTCGAGGTCCGCAATGACGATTTCGAGCGGCTGTTTGCGGCGGGCGAGACGATGGAACTCGCCTCGGATCTCTACACGATCGATGGCCGCATCGTGCCGCCCGACGCGCCGGACCAGGTGGGCGCCGAGGCGATTGGCGCCTATTGGACGGCGGCCCGTGCTGCGGTCGGATCGGTGGACCTCCAGACGGTCGAGGCCGTGCCGGTGGGCGAGGGCCATATCGCCGAGCGCACCCACGTCACCCTGTTCGCGCCGGACGGCACAACCATCGGCGGCGGCAAGGCCGTGATTCTCTGGACGCTCGAAGACGGCGTCTGGAAGATGCAATGGGACAGCTGGAACGACGGCCCGGTGGACTAGTCCCTTCGGGCGGCGGTAGAAAGGTCTAGTAATGCGGCGGGGGCGAGTTCGCCGGGGCCGCTTCGCTCACTGCCTGTTCGGTTTCGGCGACCCGTTCGCCCAGCCGCGCGACCTGACGCTCCAGCCGGTCGATCAGCTTCCATTGCGCCGTGATGGCCGCGTTCAGATCCTCAATCGTCTGGTCCTGATGGACCACACGCATTTCAAGCTCGTCGAGGCGAGCAGAGTCCGGTGAAGTGCTGTCAGTCATGATGGAGGGATTAGCGCTGCTGGTGGAGCGACGCAATGGCCTCGAAACGTTGAAACGTTGCGGGTGTCAGATCTTATTTTGTGGGTCAAGGATGAAACCCTCCGCACGCGAAACGCCCTTGACCCGCAAAATCAGCAATGTGCGGGGGATAACAGTTGCTAAGCTTGCTAGTCAATCGCCTTGCGTTTCTCACCGTTCTCCGAGAGATAAATCTCTCCGCCTTTGTCCATGAACTCCTTGCTCTTTTCCGCCATGCCCGCTCTTGCGGCGGCGGCTTGATTCTCGAGGTCGGCGCGTTCGTTGTCGGACATGCCAGCGGCGTATTCGCGGACTTCGGCGGTGATCTTCATGCTGCAGAATTTGGGGCCGCACATGGAGCAGAAGTGGGCGACTTTGTGGGCTTCCTTGGGAAGAGTCTGGTCGTGGAAGTCACGGGCGGTTTCGGGGTCGAGCGACAGGTTGAACTGGTCTTCCCAGCGGAATTCGAACCTTGCCCTTGAGAGCGCGTCGTCGCGCACCTGCGCGGCAGGGTGGCCCTTGGCGAGGTCTGCCGCGTGGGCGGCGAGGCGGTAGGTGACGACGCCGACTTTCACATCGTCCCGGTCCGGCAGGCCCAGATGCTCCTTGGGCGTCACATAGCAGAGCATCGCCGTACCATACCAGCCGATCATTGCCGCGCCGATGCCGGACGTAATGTGGTCGTATCCCGGAGCAATATCCGTGGTGAGCGGCCCCAGCGTGTAGAAGGGGGCCTCGCCGCATTCGTGCAGCTGCTTCTCCATGTTCACCTTGATTTTATGCATCGGTACATGGCCGGGCCCTTCGATCATCACCTGGCAACCTTTGGCCCAGGCGATCTTCGTCAGTTCCCCGAGCGTTTCCAGCTCTGCGAACTGGGCGGCGTCATTGGCGTCCGCAATCGCGCCGGGGCGTAGGCCATCGCCGAGGCTGAACGAGACGTCATAGGCGCGCATGATGTCGCAGATTTCTTCGAAATGCGTGTAGAGGAAGCTTTCCGTGTGGTGGGCCAGCATCCATTTCGCCATGATCGAGCCACCACGGCTGACGATGCCGCAGACGCGGTCCGCGGTCAGGTGGATATAGGCGAGGCGCACGCCGGCATGGATAGTGAAATAGTCGACGCCCTGTTCGGCCTGTTCGATCAGTGTGTCGCGGAAGACTTCCCAGGTAAGGTCTTCGGCGACGCCGTTCACTTTTTCCAGCGCCTGATAGATCGGTACCGTGCCGATGGGCACCGGCGAATTGCGGATGATCCATTCGCGCGTGTTGTGGATGTTGCGGCCTGTGGAGAGATCCATGACGTTATCCGCGCCCCAGCGGATCGCCCACACCATCTTGTCGACTTCTTCCTCAACAGAGGAGGCGACGGCGGAGTTGCCGATATTGGCATTGATCTTCACAAGGAAGTTACGGCCGATGATCTGCGGTTCCAGTTCGGCGTGGTTTATGTTGGCCGGGATGATGGCGCGCCCGGCGGCGATCTCGTCCCGCACGAATTCCGGCGTGATGTATTCCGGAATGTGCGCGCCGAAGCTTTCGCCTTGTTCGATCCGCTCTGCGGCGCCCTCGACGGCGGCGCGGCGGCCAAGGTTCTCGCGCGTCGCTACATAGATCATTTCCTTGGTGACGATGCCGGCCTTGGCGTATTCATACTGGGTGACGAGGGGCTGGCCGCGGTCATTCAGTGGCGGATCCATATCCATCGAGCAGGGGGAGGAGGTGACCTCCGTCTTCTCGATTCGCGCCATGCCGCGCAGCGGGCGGTGCTTCACCGGGAATTCGCGGGCGAGGTGTTTGCCGCTGGCACCACCATTGTCTTCCGGCTTTACATCGCGGCCATCATATTCCTCGACGCCGCCGCGTTCCAGTACCCAGTCACGCCGCGTGCGTGCGAGACCTTTTTCCACGTCGATGGTGACCGACGGGTCAGTGTACGGACCGGACGTGTCATAGACCGGTACCGGCGGCTCATTGGCGCTCGGGTGAAGGTCGATCTCGCGGTGCGGCACGGCGAGGTCGGGCAGGGGGTGGGTGTAGACCTTGCGGCTCGCGGGCAGCGGCCCGGTGGTGACCTGCGGCGTGGCGAATTCGGACTGGTTGGAAGGCTTGTTCATTGTGCAGGCTTTCTCTGGTGGTAGGTCAGCGCCATGGCAATGCAGTGGCGGATTGGGTCTTTGGGAAGCGGCTGGCCGAGCGGTAGGCGGATCTCGCGATTGCCGACAAGGTCAAGCACGCCGCTATAAAGGCTGCGCCACTCGTCTAGCAGCGTGGTCTGGCAATTAACGAATATGCCCGCCGTTTCGGGGCGTTTCGGTGACCAGGCAAGGCGGATCGTCGTGCCGCTTTTCGGGGCGCTGGTCAGGTAAGCAGGCTCGCCCCATTTCAGGGTTTCGGTGATCCGGCCCGCTTCCGGCAGGGCGGTGGCAGTCTCGTAGATCATCTCCCGGATGGCGAGCAGCAGCTTGCGCGCCGGGGCTGGATAGGTGGCAAACACGTTTCCGACTGTTGCGGGAAGGGCGGGGACAGGGAGGCTGGCCGTCTTCATGACACCAGCTTTCCCGCCTGTTCCAGCGTCAGTTCGATCCACAGCGTATCGGCCTGCGCCAGCAATGTGCCGTCGGCGGCGTGCAGGGCGGTTCCGGCAAAATGTTTCCGTCCTTTGGTCCATTCATGCCAGGCATGGATGATCACCGGCTCGCCGGTCGGGACGGGTTTGTGCTGCGCCGCAACCATCTCCCCCAATAGATAAGTCGTCTCGATCTCGGGCAGGGCAAAGCCGCCCGGGCAATCGAGCGCCGCCCAGACATATTCCGGGCGGACATGGCCATGCCCGTCATCGAAATTGGCATGCGGCGTCCAGACGGCCGCGGCTTCCAGATTGTCGCCAAGCCGTCCGCAATGGATGTGCAGGCCTTCGCCTTCCTTCCGGTTCCGTCCGCAGACGAAGCAGGTGGAGACGCCGCCCGCGCCGAAATAGGTCGGGGTTTCGGCGGCTTTGTGCGCCGCCTCAATGGAGGGTGGAGCAGGCGGGGTGAGCGTTACGTCGCCGGGCCGCGCTGCCAGGATCGGCAGGCCCTCGTGCTCAGCCACCAGGGTCTGATCCTGACGGGTCACGGGCAGCGGCGTGTCGAGCGGGATGGGGGCAGAGATGCGGATGATGTGCGGCGCGTCGAACAGGCGGGACAATACGCCGGCCGCATAGCCGCCATTGCCCGAATTGGGCGGCCCATTAAAGGCAGAAGCAATGGTGATGTTGCCGACCGGCTGCATGGTTTCCGCTCCGTCCCTCGCGCCGGCCACGCCGCTCTTCGCGGCATTCCCCGGATCAGGTTCAAAGGGTAAAGTCTCAGCCCTGCCGGCTCATTCCGGTCAGGACACCCCTCGGATGGCGCCACCCTAGTGAATCTGGCCGGACTTGGAAAGGGCGAAGCCGTATTGACGGAAGGTGTGCGCGTCCCGACATAACCCTTCTTTGATGAGCATGTGCCATGCACCTAAATGCCTATTTCGCGCGGATCGGATATGACGGAACGCCAGCCGCGGATCTGGAAACCCTTCGGGCGCTAAGCCACCTGCACCCGCGTGCCATTCCGTTCGAGAATCTCGATGTGCAGTTGAAGCGCCCGGTCAGCATGGCGCCGGAGGTTGTGTTCGACAAACTGGTCACCCGGCGCCGGGGTGGCTGGTGCTATGAGATGAATGGCCTGCTGGGATGGGTGCTCAGTGAGATCGGTTTTGACGTCCGGCGTGTCGAGGGCGGGGTGATGCGGGAGGCGACAGGCGATGGCGCACTCGGCAATCATCTCTGCTTGGTGGTCCGACTGGATGGTCAGGACTATCTGGTCGATGTCGGCTTCGGCGGCAGCCAGACTGCGCCGATGGTAATTACGCCGGGCAGTGACGTGCAGGTGCCGTTCGATCTGGAACTCGTACCACTGGAGAACGGCTATTGGCGCATGGTTCAGTACACGCTGGGCAAGCCGTTCTCATTCGATTTCCACCCTGACCGTTGCGACGAAGCCTTGCTGGCCGACAAATGCGACTGGCAGCAGAGCAATCCTGGGTCGGTGTTCGTGCAGAACCTTGTAGCACAGAGGCGGACAGGGGGTGCGCATATCAGTCTGCGCGGGCGAGTATTCACCCGGCTCGAATCCGGCGCAGAGGAGAGGCGCCTGCTGCAGTCAGGCGCTGAGCTGGTTGATGTGCTGAAGGACGAATTCGACATCGACGAGCCGGAAGCGGAAGCGTTGTGGCCCGCCATCTGTGCGCGGCACGAGGCATTGTTTCCGCAAGCCTGAGGGCAAGCTCAGACAGGGTGCGCCCCACCTTGGTGTCTATTCGTCTATTCCGCTGCTTTGGAAGCGAGCTTTTTGACCGCCTTGTCCCAGTCGCGGACCTTGCCCAACTGGTCATTGTAAATACGGATCTGGTCTTCCGGCGTGCGCAACAGTACGTCGATATGAGGCCGGGCCTTTTCGGCCAGCGGGCGGGCGATGGCGTCCAGTTCGGCCTTCTGCGCGCGCATCTGCTTGTCGTCATCGAAGGTCTTCTGCGGCAGGGCCGGATTGGTCCAGATCCAACCACCATTGCCGAAATTGATGTTCTCCAGATAGACGTGCTCCCAACGGGTCAGGCGTTCGACTTCCTGCCCGTAGAGGCGGGCAAGGTAGAAATCGAGCTCCAGCTTGTGGGCGGGGCAGGCGGCATAGAGCGACTGCAGGCGGTTCCCGGCCCAGCCAAAGCCCGGATGCTCGTATTTTGTCTTTATCGTGCGATCCCACAGGTTTGCCTCTTCCTGCAGGCGGAAGTCCGCATGATCTGCAAAGGGGCAGGTCGCATAGGCTGTGCCCGAAATCACCGGATGGACACGGCCCGCCTCCGCCAGCCGGATCATATAGGGCACAGCGTATTTCAGCAGCGATGTGGTCGCAGCATTGTAGCCGAAATAGGTCTGTTCACTGCCATCTGGCTGTTTCAGCACGCTCGGCTTCTGTTTCGTTTTCCAGGCATAATCGTTCTGCGTGATCGCGGTCAGGGTCAGCGTGATGTAGCGCTCCAGCGTGTCCAGGTCCGTGGCGGTGCCCATGACGGCGCTGGACAGGGTGGAGGCGATGGCCTGCGCATCCGGTCGGTCCGGGCAGGTCTCGATGGCCCATTCCGCCAGTTCCAGGATTGCGGCCGGGTCGGTCTGCGTCCCCTGCCGAATGGCCATTTCCATATCGTAGAGCGTCTGCTCGGCCCCGGCGGGGCAGGCCCGAGCGGATTCGGCGGCTGCAGGAACAAGGGTTGCGAAAGTGGCAAGGGCGAGAAGCGTGAGTGCGCGGATCAGTCTGGTCTTCATGGTGTCCCCGAAATGTCCGGGGTTTTGTGGCATGGATGAGGCGGCAGGCACACCTGCGCCGTGATTAACAGCCGCCGCAGTTCCATTAACCTTCTGTCGACCCGATTGGTCCATGTCTGGTGGCAGACTCTGAACACCCGGACGGGAGATCCGCCCATGGCCTTCGATGCTGCCCTTGCTGCTGCCCCAAAGACCGAGACGAAGCCAACCAAATGGCAACGTTTCAAGGTCGATCTGTGGCTGACAGACCTGAACCTGACCGAAATCGGGATCATGAAGCATACCCAGCATGAGGCGGAGTCTGACCAGTTCACCAAGGATATGGAAATCATCGGCCAGATCCGCGAAGACGGAAAACGCTCCGGCATCGTCGCCTACCGCAAGGAATTGTGGAAGGAAGGCAAAGACATGAAGCGCCGCTTGGTGATCAAGCTGTTCTCAGAGAACATGCACTGGCGCGGCACGATGGAACTGATGATGGGCCGCTCGCTGCAGCTCTCCATCGGCGCGCGCGGCGTGCCGGTCAGCGCCTTTTCGCTCAACCTGTCACGGTCGAAACAACTGATCCAGCTGGAACGGTCCGCACAGAAATGGCCGCTGTTCCCTGAGAAATTCTCCTTCTTTATCGAGACGTCCCGAGGTCCTCGCTTCTATCGATTGCGCCGGAACGTCATCGGCATCGGGGCCGACTACACGCTCTATGACGACAAGAACCGCAAGATCGGTTCGCTGGACCACCGGATCATCAATCTTGGCGGCAGTTGGATGGTGAAGCTCGACGCGGCACATTCCTATGCGGCGCTGGAATCTGTGCTGCAGATGTTCTGCACCATGTTGCGTTTCAACGGCGCCGTACGCCGGCACGTCTCGCACGAGGTGGAAATGATCGGTCGCGGCCGGGCCGTGCGCGAGCTGGATCATCAGGAGGCAGACCTTTACCTCAATCCGCGCCGCCGGCGCTGAGGTCTATTTGCCGTCCTTGAGGAACCCGAGTTCCCGCTGGAGCTTTTTTGTGAGGCCGGCGGCGACCAGCTGGTAAGAGCCTTCAAGATAGGCCTTAAGATCATCGTCGGAAAGTGTATCCGCGCTGTAGCGCTGGATCCACTTCATGCCGCGTGACGCCAGATGCGGCGCGCCCCGGCAGCCTGGCTGTTCTTTCAGGATGTCGAAGCTCATCTCCGAGACCTTGAACGAGCAGACCATGTCGCCGTCTTCCTCCCGGCCGATGGCGAAAACCTTTCCGCCTACTTTCCACACCGTCGCCTTGCCCCACTGGATGACACTGGTCGCGTGGGGAAGGCTGCCGCAGAATTTGTTGTAGGCCTTGAGTTTCATCGAGAGCGGGTCAGAGGCCTTTGGCCTTGTCGCACATGTTTGAGACGAGCGCTTCGGCGAAGGGGCGGGGCTGGTCCTTGCCGCCGAACTTCACTCCTGAGAGCGACAGTTCATCTCGCGCCTCGTTGTAGAGAACTTCTAGCGTGGCGGCCGTGTTGACGCCGACATAGAGGATCTCCCCTTCTGCCGTGACGCGTACCGTGTCCGGATCGTCGGTGCGATAGGCGGTCCACAAAGTCTTGGCGTCAAAGTCATTGATGAAATAGCCATTGACGATCCTGCCAAGCGACTGGCCCGGACATTCCGCCAAATAGGCATCCTTGGCATCATCGATGACCGAATGGTCACCACATGCAGCGAGCGCGCCGGCAAGCAGGCCAAAGGCTGCGAGTGTGCGTCGTTTCATCATTTCCCCCCGGAACTGATCAGTCGAAAGATCACGAACTATATGTCCGGAGGGACCGCCTTGGCCAGATGGAAGATTTGTTGCGACGCCCGGTTGGAAACGGGTTGCCCCGCCGGGTGCCCGGCACTCCGGCGGGAATAAGGAGCGTCAGCCCTGATAGGAATCGTTCAGCATCTTGAAGACCTGGTCGAAATTGCCCCCGGCTTCGGCGCCGCGCAGGAGCTTGGCGCGCTGGACGCAGACTTCCGCGGGCGTGTCTTCGATGCCGAAACTTTCCATCGTTTCGGCGATGAAATCCTTCAGCGGCATATAGCCTTCACGCGTTGACTGGCCGGGCGTGAGGCCCGTCTGGACACCCGGCGGCGCAAGCTCGATCACTTCGACGGCCGTCTCGCGCAGCTGGTAGCGCAGCGACTGCGTCCAGGCATGCATGGCGGCTTTCGAGGCACTGTAGGCAGGTGTATGGGCGAGCGGCACGAAGGCCAGGCCCGACGTGACATTGACGACCCGCGCGGTCGCTTGAGCCCTGAGGTGCGGGAGTAGGGCAGCGGTTAGCCGGATCGGGCCGAGAATGTTGGTCACAATGGTGGCCTCTGCGACGGAGAGATCCACCGGGTCGGCCAGCCAGTCTTCCTTCGCCATGATGCCGGCATTGTTGAACAGCACGTTGAGCGCCGGGAAATCGCGGGTCAGCTCCTTTGCGAAGCGGGCGATATCGGCGGCGTCCTGAACATCCAGCGTGCGCGCGTGCATGCCGCTGCGTCCGGCAATGGTTTCGTCGAGGGTTTTGGCGGTGCGGCCTGCGACGATTACTGTATTGCCGAGGGCATGAAATTCCCGGGCGAGCTCCCGGCCGATGCCCGATCCGCCGCCCGTCATCAGAATTGTATTGCCTGAAGTTTTCATGATCTCTCTCCTCATCCGCGGGTTGGTCCCGTCGCAGGTAGATAGGCCGAGACCCGCCGTCTGGAAGGGGCGCCGGGACGGTTATGCGTTCACAATAAAAGTGATTGGACAAGACGGATCGTGCTTCCGGCGGCGCTCTGTAATTCAGTGTACAGAAAAACTAGAGCGGCTTCTCAAGGAACATCGCCTGGCCCTTTTCCGGGTCGAGTTCGTAAGCCGCATAGCCGGCGGCTTCGTACACGCTGCGGGCGCGGGTGTTTCCGGAGAGGACTTCGAGCGTGAGTTTGCAGCAGCCGCGCCGGCGCGCTTCGGCCTCGACGGCATCCAGCAGCATCCTGCCGATTCCCTTGCCGCGGTGGTCGGCATGGACGGCAATATCGTGCACGTTCAGCAACGGCTTGCAGGCAAAGGTAGAGAAGCCCTCGAACGCATTCAGCACACCGGCTGGCGCGCCATCGTCAAAAGCGAGGAAGCTCACCGCGTGTGGCCGCGTCGCCAGTTCGGCGGCGAGATGGTCGCGCGTATGCGCGCTTAGCGGTTTGCCGCCGCCCATCGGGTCCCGCGCATAGGCGTCCAGCATGTCGACCAGTGCGGCGGCGTCCGCGGGATCGCTGTAATCGGCCTGCCGGATCGTGATACTCATAATCATCAGCCGAGCAGGGTGGCCTGCACGTCCTTGCCCCAGCCGACATGCACGGCGCTGCCATTTTCGATGACCGGGCGCTTGATCAGGGTCGGATGCTTGGAGAGCAGGGCCTTTTCGCCGTTCGTGCCGGCCTTTGCCTTTTCGGCATTGGACAGGCTGCGCCAGGTGGCGGAGCTCTTGTTGACCAGCTTGTCCGGCGCGGCCTTCAGCCAGACCGGCAGCTTTGCAGACAGGTCGGCCTCGTCACGGATGTCGACAAATTTTACCTTGCTGCCGGCAGCTTCAAGTTCGCGTTTCGCTTTGCGGCAGGTGTCGCAATTCTTGAGTCCATAGAGGACGACCGCCGATCCGGGCATGCTCTCTCTCCGGTTAGAAAGAGGCGAGTCCCTATCCCCAAAGGCGAGTAGGCACAAGCAGCCAAACGCGCTGCGGTGCAGCACCCGACAGTGTTTTTTCAGATCAGCGCGCGTTCCGGGCAGGGCTGCGCACAATCGCGACGATCGGACCCATATCGGTGCCGCCATCATCCCGTCCGAGAGATGGCGCATAGAGCCGGGAAACCACGCCATCGAGATAGAGCGCGTCGGGCGTGCCGAGCCGGTCGCGGAAGAGACGGGCGAATGTGTCGAAGTTCACCGGCGCGTCGCTGATCGCGAACCAGAGCGTGTCGCCATCGGCGCTGAGGCCGACTCCGTTGCGGCGCTTGCGGCTGGTGCCGCCCGGATTGAAGGCCGGATGCAGCGCGCCATCGATCACCAGCATCGGGCCGGATTGTGTGGCGAAGCGCGCGCCGGGGGAAAGGGCTTCATAAGCCAGAGTCTCGGTCACATGCGCGTGGCCTTCGGTATCCACCCAGAACACGCCGTTCGGCAGCAGGCCGAAATTGCCGGGCCCGGCATTGCTGATGAGGCGGGCGCTCTGCTGGCCGTCCTCGACATAGAGCCCGACCGGGCGGCGGTCCTCATGGTACATGCCGGCGTTCATCGCGAAGACGAGGTCTCCGCCATCGACTGTGACGGCGTCCGCCAGACGGTCGAAGTCCGCAAACGGCGCGCCATCGGAATGGGTGTGGAACAGGGCAAGGCCCGGATCGTCCGCCGCAAATTGGCAGACTGTGAAGGGCTGGTCCTCGAACCGGATCGCCTCGCAGGCTTGCACCGTCTCCTCCCGGCAGGCGGGAAGCAGGATCAGCAAGAGGAAGATCGACCAGGTGCGCATGAGCGCAACCTATCCATCCTCCTGAACGCCTTCCAGAGCCCGTTATCAGCCCGTCTCAAATTTTTCGATATATCTATATCTTGTATTTTCGATATATCTAAATTATATTCCGATCAGATATATCGAAAGGACACAAAATGAGATATCGAAACAGACATTCAAATCGCGGTGCCGGCGTGCACATTTTTGTCGACCAGGGCGAAGACTGTGTTGGCGGCTGTAATGACCGAAAGGGATGGGGCATGCGCCAGGGACGAGGTGGACGCGGATTCGGACGCGGGCAGGGGAGAGGCCCCGGCGGTGGCCGTGGTCGCCGCCGCCCGCTCGACCATGGCGATCTCCGCCTCCTGATCCTGAAACTGATCTCGGAAGAGCCGCGCCACGGCTATGAAATCATCCGCGAGGTCGAAGCCCGCACGGGCGGCGCCTATGTGCCGAGCCCCGGCGTCATCTATCCGGCGCTGGAAGCATTGCTGGATCTGGGCTGGGTGCATGCCGAGGCAGACGGATCGCGCCGGTCATTCAGGCTGACTGAGCAAGGCGAAGCCGAACTCGAAGCCGAAGCCGCGACGTTGGCACGGATCGAACTGAGGCTGGCGGACCTGCTGGACAGCGACCGGCCGGAAGACCCGCTGGACGTGCGCGGGGCCATGTGGCGTCTGCGCCATGCCGTGCGCGAAGCCGTTCGGGCGCACCCGGAGGATCTGGACCGCCGCAAGGCCGTTGCAGACATCCTGACCGAAGCGCAGGAGCGTATCAGCAAGCTGGACGAAGAATGATCGGAACGGGCCGGGAGGTGAAAGCTTCCCGGTCTCTTACGCCTCGGCGTCGCCAGCCTCGGCCGCGAGCGCTTCGCGGCGTTTTTCCGCGGCGGATTTCTTGACGCTTTCAGAGCGCAACTGGCCGCAGGCCGCAAGGATGTCACGGCCGCGCGGCGTACGGATCGGGCTGGCATAACCGGCCCGGTTCAGCACTTCGGCAAATTCCTCGATCGTCTCCCAGTCGGAGCATTCATACGGGCTGCCCGGCCACGGATTGAACGGGATGAGATTGATCTTCGCCGGAACACCCTTCAGCAGGCGGACAAGGTCACGCGCCTCAGCCAGCGTGTCGTTGACGCCTTTCAGCATGACATATTCAAACGTCACACGTTTCGAATTGCTGAGGTCCGGATAGGCGCGGATCGCGTCGAACAGGGTCTGCAAATCGTATTTGCGGTTAATCGGCACGATCTCGTTGCGCAGGTCATCATTCGTCGCGTGCAGCGAAATGGCGAGCGCGGCATTGGTGCGGTGGCCCAGTTCCGGGATCTTCGGCGCCACGCCTGCGGTCGACACCGTGATGCGGCGGCGGCCAATGGCGATGCCGTCACCATCGGAAATCGTGTCGATCGCCTCGGCGACATTGTCGAGATTGTAGAGCGGCTCGCCCATGCCCATGAACACGATATTGGTCAGGCGGCGGTTCTCGGTCGAGGTCGGCCATTCGCCGAGCTCGTCGCGCGCGATCAGCACCTGCGCAACGATCTCCTGAGCCGTCAGGTTGCGGACCAGTTTCTGCGTACCGGTATGACAGAAGGTGCAGTTCAGCGTGCAGCCGACCTGGCTGGAGACACAGAGCGCCCCCGCCTTGCCGACATCCGGGATAAAGACGCTTTCGCCTTCGATGCCGGGGCCGAACCGGGTCAGCCATTTCTGTGTGCCGTCGCGCGAGACCTGATGATCGGCGATTTCCGGGCGGTTGAGGATGTAGCGTTCCGCCAGCTGGGCGCGCAGTTCCTTTGCCACATCGGTCATGTCGGCGAAGTCCTGCGTGCCGAAATGATGAATCCAGCGGCGCAGCTGCTTGGCGCGCATGCCCGATTTCCTCGGATCGACGCCCATGGCCTCCATCTCCGCCTTCAGCGCAGGCAGGCTCAGCCCGGCCAGAGAAGACGGGGCAGCAGGGACCGCGTCAGGGCGGCGGGAGAGGTCCAGTTCGATCTTCATTTCGCGGGGCCTATATCACGGTTGGGTGACAGGCGGAAACCACCAGTACAGCTTTGGTTCACAAGGGGTTCATCCGATCGCCCTCAAAAAGCCACGAGCGGAACATATGTCTCCGCCGCGCGTTGATACGCGTCCCGAAAAGTGGGCTGATCCAGATATGGAGC
This sequence comes from Hyphomonas sp. GM-8P, assembly GCF_003263315.1. Classification (NCBI taxonomy): domain Bacteria; kingdom Pseudomonadati; phylum Pseudomonadota; class Alphaproteobacteria; order Hyphomonadales; family Hyphomonadaceae; genus Hyphomonas; species Hyphomonas sp. GM-8P. Next base: position 27,960 of record NZ_AWFE01000068.1, on the reverse strand, counting down.
TGATAATATGAAACGTCTCGCCATTGCCGTCTGTGCTGTCTCAATGCTCGCCGCCTGTGCGGAAGGGCCCAGCCGTAACGTTTGGACCGGCGCCGCTGCCGGCGCGATCCTCGGAGCCGGAGCCGGTACGCTCGCGGGCGGGGACGACGGCCGCAATGCTGCAATCGGTGCAGCAGTGGGCGCCATCGCCGGCGCTGCCGTCGGTGACTACATGGACAAGCAGGAACGCGCACTGCGCGAACAGACTGCTGGTACCGGTATCGGTGTTGAGCGCCAGGGCGACCAGATCGCGCTGACCATGCCATCCAACATCACATTCGATGTCGACAGCTCGACCATCAAACCGGGCTTCTATGCCACGCTGAACGATGTCGCCACGACGCTGGTCGACTATCCGTCGACGGCTGTGGACGTCATTGGCCACGCGTCTTCGGATGGCCCGGATGACTACAACATGCAGCTGTCTCAGCGCCGCGCGGCTTCCGTGCAGAACTACCTCGTCAGCCAGGGCGTTGCCTCGGTCCGCATGCGCGCCATCGGCATGGGCGAAACCCAGCCGATCGCCGACAACTCGACCGCTGAAGGCCGCGCTGCCAACCGCCGCGTCGAGATCATCCTGACGCCCGTGACGCAGGACAGCTACTAAGCTGCCTCACCCTATTGAGGGTGTGAGATAAAGGAAAGGCCAGCCAAAGCACACGGCTGGCCTTTTTCTTTGGCCGTTTTCCGGCCGGACTCTACGCGACTTCTGTGTCCGGAACGTCTATACACATATCCAGCAAGGGGACGCTCATGATCAACGAAGACGCCCCTGTGCATAACCCGCGCGGAAAATTCGGCAAATCCGGACCATATCGCGGCGCCGTTTCCGAAGGGATCCGGGGAATGTCCTGGCTGTTTCTGAAAGCGGCGGGCTGGCATGTCGCGACGGACTGGCCGGATGTGACAAAGTCGGTCGTGATCGCAGCCCCCCACACATCGAATTTCGACGGCCTTCTGATGCTCGCCATAGCAGGCTGGTATCGGCAGAAGCTCAGCTGGATGGGCAAGGCCTCGCTAGTGTCAGGCCCTTTCGGCGGGCTCGTGCGCCGGGCAGGGTGCGTACCGGTCGACCGATCGAAATCCGGCGATGTCGTCACACTGATGCGGGAAACCTTCGAGCAGGCCGACTCCCTCCACCTTGCCATTTCACCGGAAGGTACGCGGGATGCGAATGCAAACTGGAAAACCGGCTTCTGGCATATCGCGAAATCGGCCGGTGTGCCGATGCTGATCGCGGTGCTGGACTTCGGGACAAGGGAAATGCGGTTCGAAGGGCCGATGATGCCGGGCGAAGACATCGGCGCAGACATGGCCGAGATCGTCGCGCACTATCGCGATGCTGAAGGAAAGCACCCGGAAAAATTCGTTCTGCCGGAGTGAGGCATTAGCGGCAGGTGGCGGCGGCCTTGTCGATGGCGGCGGCAGATCCGCTGAGCGAGAAGTGATAGGCGACCTGCGTGTTCCGTGCTGACACGGCCTGTACGCGCAGTTCCGAACCTTTCTTCAGTGCCGTGACGATGCGGGAATCGTCGGAATCGTCGGCAAAGGCTTCGCGGCCCACGGCGAACAGCGTCCAACTGGACCGGCCGACCTGCGCTTTCGGGGCCATGTCTTCGCGCAGATTGTAGCCAACCTTGAGGCTTGGCTGGTTGCGGGCACGGCCGGATTTCCAGCTGGTCACATAGAACCAGACATCGCCATGGTCGGCATTCTTCGGCGCCTTGTCGGTGGCCGGGGTTGCCGCATAGCAGATCGTTTCGCCGCCGGTCGTGTCGGTGAAGACCGACCAGTCCTTGTAGCGGCCCACAGCTGCAGGCTCAGCTGAGGCGAGCGGGGCAGCGAGGAGAGCGGCGGCGGCTAGCAGGCCAGAAAAGCGGAGGCCAGAAAAGCGGAGGGAAGGGGTCATAAATGTATGCATCTTCTATACAGCGTCTCGTCCGGTTCGGTTTCTGCCGCCAGTCTAGGTGTCATAGAGTTAAGGCCAAACTTCGGCAAACTGAATGACGTGGCTGTGGCGGCCGATTTCTGTAACCGCACCTTTGCACAAAAGGTGTGAGCGCCGGATGAACCCCGCTGTTGTTTGCGGTTCAGGCGAGCGGGTCAGCCCGGCAGCTTGCCATCTCCCGGAACGCCGCCCGGCATGATGGGGCGCGGGGCATAGGCGCCGAGGGCGAGGTGGCGGTCATACATGACCATCGCGCCTGCGAGGCTGAGATTGATGCAGAACTTGGTCGGGATCTTCACGACATGGTCGCAGCGGGCGATCGTTTCCGGCGACAGGCTGCCGCGCTCCGGGCCGAGGATATAGGCCGCCTGCACCGGATGGCGGAAGGTTGGCAGCATCACGGCGTCGTCGGTCAGCTCCACGCCGACCAGCTGGCAGCCGCGCGGCAGCTGCATCTCGTCGATCGTGTCGTACTGGTAGTACGGGATGTGACCCGCCGTTTTGGACGTGTCGGCGGCATAGGCCGCCCGCAGGCGATGCTCTGCGTCGATAGAGAAGAAAAAGCTCGCCCCGAACGCGTTCGCCGTCCGCATCAGCGCGCCGAGATTCATGGCCTTGGAGATCCGCTCCGACCCGATGGCAAAATATCCGCGCATGGGCTCAGAATGCTCTCGCAATGAAGCGCAGATAGGCAAGAGAGAGAAGAATGGCCATTGGCGCTGTATAAGTCACCCGCCGGGCAAGGCGCAAATGCGAGATCGGGGCAGGGTAGGTCTTAGCCAGCCAGGCGGTGTGCTCGCCGATCTCTGCCGACGTGCCGACCGCCGCAATGGCGGCGCGGTAGATGGCATCGCGATAGTCACCGCCGAATTTCTCTGCCAGCGCCCGGCGCAGCGACACCGAGATCAGCATCCGCATCTGCGCCGCCAGCACCAGGGTGAAACCGGTTACGCCCAGAACGATCCAGCCAGCGACGATCATGCGAAGGTTGCCACTTCGAACCGGCCGTCGGCATCCATCAAGCCGCGCTTCAGGCCGCCGGAATTGGAGCCTGTGATCAGCGTTCCGTCGGCGCCGACGGCGATCATGCCGCCTTCGCCGCCGAGGTGTTTAACATCGTCCAGCGCGCCTTGCACGGCATCCTCCAGCGAGGCGCCGCCATAGCGGATCCGGGCGGAAACGTCCGCAGCGGCGGCCGCGCGGATGAAATACTCACCAAGGCCCGTACAGGAGATGGCGCAGCGCTCATCCGCCCAGGTGCCGGCCCCGATCAGGGGCGTATCGCCCACCCGGCCAGGGGTCTTGGACTTCACCCCGCCGGTGGAGGTGGCGGCCGCGAGGTCGCCATACTGGTCCAGCACCACCGCGCCGACCGTGCCCATGGCCCGGGCCGGTAGCAGGCAGCGCTCTTCCACCGGCTGGTAATAGGTATCGGGGTCGCGCACTTCTGGCAGGCCATATTCCGTCGCCAGCGCCCAGGCGCCTTCGCCCGCGATCAGCACGTGCGGCGTGCGCTCCATGACGATCCGGGCAGCGGCGATGGGGCTGATGATGCCGGAGAGGGCCGCAACGGCCCCGGCATTGCGGGTACGCCCGTCCATGATGGCCGCGTCCAGCTCATATCGCCCGTCCTTATTGGGCGCAGCGCCCTTTCCGGCCAGGTGCAGGCCGGACTCTTCGAGCGCCGCGACCATGGCCTCCACAACGTCCAGCGCGGCCACGCCTGAGGCCAGCCGTTTGCCGCCTTCGCGCAGCAGTTCGGCCATGTGCGCTTCTTCGCGTGAATAGTCGCGCCCGAAAACCGGTCCGGCGCCGCCATGCAGGGCGATGGCCCATTTCCTCGCCATAGCTGGTAATACTCCCTTACGTCAGGCTTGGATTATGAAGGCCACACCGCTACCGTCTGGCGCAGCAAACAACAAGACAGGAAGGGAAGCGCGCTCATGAAAGCTGTGCTGTCGAAAGAAGTCGGCGGACCGGAAACTCTGGTCCTCGAAGAGATCGCCTCGCCGGAATACGGCAAGAACCAGGTTCTGGTGCGGGTGAAGGCGTGCGGGGTGAACTTCCCGGACTCGCTGATGATCAAGGACATGTATCAGTTCAAGCCGCCGCGTCCGTTCAGCCCGGGTGGCGAAGTGGCCGGCTTTGTCGAAGCAGTCGGGGAAGGCGTCACCCATGTGAAGCCCGGCGACCGGGTTCTGGCGTCCATCGGCAATGGCGGCATGGCGGAACTGGCCGTCGCGGCGGCCCATTCCGTGATGCCCATCCCGGACGACATGCCGTTCGCCGAGGCGGCGGCGTTCATGATGACCTATGGCACGTCCTATTACGCCCTGAAGGACCGGGCGGACCCGAAAAAAGGCGAGAAGCTGCTCGTCCTCGGCGCGGCTGGCGGTGTCGGCATCGCGGCGGTCGAGCTTGGCAAGGCGATGGGCCTCGAAGTCATCGCGGCCTGTTCCAGCCAGGAGAAGGTGGATTTCTGCCTCGGCAAGGGCGCCGACAAGGGCCTCGTCTATGCCCGCGAGCTCGACAAGGACGGCATGAAAGCCTTCTCGAACGACATCAAGGAAATCTCCGGCGGCGGCGTGGACATCATCTATGACGGCGTCGGAGGCAATTATGCCGAGCCAGCACTGCGCGCGATGAACTGGGAAGGCCGTTTCCTCGTGATCGGTTTCCCGGCCGGCATTCCGAAGATCCCGCTGAACCTGACCCTCTTGAAAAGCTGCGACATCCGCGGCGTGTTCTGGGGCGCGGCGGTGGCCCGCGATCCGAAGGCGCATGCGCAGAACGTCAAGGAACTGTTCGAGCTCTACACCGCTGGCAAGATCCGTCCGCACGTCTCCAACACCTATCCGCTGGAGAAGTCGGCCGATGCCATCCTTGAACTGACGGAACGCCGGGCCCAGGGCAAGGTCGTCATCGTCATCGACTAAGCGGCAGTCCATGGCTTTCCCGGTACCGGCCTCCTGATCTAGAGAAGGGGCTGGTACCGGAGAAACGCCATGACAGACTTGCGCACGCTTTACCCCGAAATCGAACCCTTCGAGACCGGCTTCCTCGATACCGGGGACGGCCACAGCGTCTATTGGGAACGCGTCGGCACAAAAGGCGCAAAGCCGGCTGTCTTCCTGCATGGCGGGCCGGGCGGCGGCTGTTCGGCCAGTCACCGGCGCCTGTTCGATCCGGCGCTTTACGACATCATCCTGTTCGACCAGCGCGGCTGCGGGCGGTCGACACCATTCGCCAGCCTCGACAACAATACGACCTGGCACCTCGTCGCGGATATCGAACGCCTGCGCGAGATGGCCGGTGTGGACCAGTGGCAGGTCTTCGGTGGGTCCTGGGGCTCGACGCTGGCGCTTGCCTATGCCGAAACCCATCCGGAGCGGGTGAGCGAGCTGGTGCTGCGCGGCATCTATCTGCTGACCAAGGCGGAGATGGACTGGTACTACCAGTTCGGCGTGTCCGAAATGTTCCCGGAAAAGTACGACGCCTTCATCGCCCCGATCCCGGAAGCGGAACGCGGCGATCTCGTCACCGCCTACCGCAAGCGCCTGATCGGCGATAACCGGGAGGAGCAACTGCGCTGCGCCAAGGCGTGGAGCGTGTGGGAAGGGGAGACCATCACCCTGCTGCCGGAACCGTCCACCTCGGACCAGTTCCACGAGGCCGAATTTGCACTCGCCTTCGCGCGGATCGAGAACCACTATTTCATTCATGCAGGCTGGTTCGAAGACGGACAATTGCTGCGCGATGCGGGACGGCTGAAGGACATTCCCGGCACGATCGTGCACGGCCGCTATGACATGCCGTGCCCAATGCGGCAGGCCTGGGAACTGCACAAGGCCTGGCCGAAAGCGGACTTCTATCCCATCGAAGGGGCGGGCCACGCATATTCGGAGCCGGGCATCCTCGACCAGTTGATCCGCGCGACCGACAAATATGCCGGCAAGGCCTGAGGGCGCTGACGGACACTGCTAGTTGAGTCTCAAATGAAAAGCCCGCCGGTGCGATCCGGCGGGCTTTGTCTTTTCCGTTATCTGACGGATTATTTCTTGTCGTCGTCGACTTCCTCGAAGTCGGCATCGACCACATCGTCGCCATCTGCAGCGGCGTCCGCTGCCGCGTCAGCATGAGCGGTCGACTCCTGCTGGCTGGCGTAGATGGCTTCGCCGAGTTTCATGGCGGCCGACATCAGGGCCTGATGCTTGGCCTGGATGTCTGCGAGATTGTCCGTTTCGCGGGCTTCTTTCAGCTCGCCGACGGCTTTCTCGATCTCGCCTTTGACGTCCTCGGAGACCTTGTCGCCATGCTCTTCGAGCTGCTTCTCGGTCTGGTGCACCAGGGCTTCGGCGTGGTTCTTCGCTTCCACCAGTTCGCGGCGGGCCTTGTCGGCACCTGCATTGGCTTCAGCGTCTGCCATCATGCCTTTGATGTCGTCTTCCGAGAGACCGCCATCGGCCTGGATGGTGATGACCTGTTCCTTGCCGGTGGCCTTGTCCTTGGCGGACACGGACACAATGCCGTTGGCGTCGATGTCGAAGGTCACTTCGATCTGCGGCACGCCGCGCGGGGCCGGCGGGATGCCTTCGAGGTTGAACTGGCCGAGCATCTTGTTGTCAGCGGCCATTTCGCGCTCACCTTGGAAGACCTTGATCGTCACGGCGGGCTGGTTGTCGTCAGCCGTCGAGAAGACCTGGGACTTCTTGGTCGGGATCGTCGTGTTGCGGTCGATCAGGCGGGTGAACACGCCGCCGAGCGTCTCGATACCGAGCGACAGCGGGGTCACGTCGAGAAGGACCACATCCTTCACATCGCCCTGCAGCACGCCGCCCTGGATCGCGGCGCCGATGGCGACCACTTCATCCGGGTTCACACCTTTGTGCGGTTCACGGCCGAAGAATTTCTTCACCGCTTCCTGGACAGCCGGCATACGGGTCATACCGCCGACCAGAACCACTTCGTCGATCTCGGAAGCCGACTTGCCGGCATCCTTGAGTGCTTTCTCGCACGGCGCGATGGTGCGCTTCACGAGGTCCTCGACCAGGGTTTCGAACTTGGCGCGTGTCAGCTTGATGTTGAGGTGTTTCGGGCCAGTCGCATCCGCCGTGATGAAAGGCAGGTTCACTTCGTATTGCGAAGCGGACGACAGCTCTTTCTTGGCCTTTTCGGCTTCTTCCTTCAGACGCTGGAGGGCCAGCTTGTCCGTCTTCAGGTCGATGCCCTGATCCTTTTTGAACTCTTCGGCGAGATAGTCGACGATGCGAAGGTCGAAGTCTTCACCGCCGAGGAAGGTGTCGCCGTTCGTCGACAGAACTTCGAACACACCGTCGCCGATTTCCAGCAGCGAGACGTCGAACGTACCACCGCCAAGGTCGTAAACGGCGATCGTCTTGTTCTCGCCTTTGTCGAGGCCATAGGCGAGGGCAGCTGCCGTCGGTTCGTTGATGATGCGCAGCACTTCGAGACCGGCAATCTTGCCGGCGTCTTTCGTGGCCTGACGCTGGGCGTCGTTGAAGTAGGCCGGGACCGTGATGACGGCCTGGGTCACTTCGCTGCCCAGATAGGCTTCTGCGGTTTCCTTCATCTTGGTGAGGATGAAGGCGGAAATTTCCTGCGGGGCGTAGTCCTTGTCGCGGCCTTTGACCCATGCATCGCCATTCGGGCCCTTGACGATCTCGAAAGGCGAGATGGCCTTATCCTTCTGCGCGGTCGGATCGTCGAACTGACGGCCGATCAGGCGCTTGATGGCGTAGAATGTGAAATCCGGGTTGGTCACGGCCTGCCGGCGTGCCGGCATGCCGATGAGGCGCTCGCCGCCTTCGGTGAAGGCAACGACGGACGGGGTCGTGCGCGCGCCTTCTGCGTTCTCGATGACCTTCGCCTGGCCGCCTTCCATGACGGCAACGCAGGAGTTCGTGGTCCCGAGGTCGATACCGATAATCTTACTCATTTTGTGTCTCTCTCTCCTTTAGCCGCCACCCGCCCAGTTTCGCGCGGTCTGCTTAGCAGCCCCGCAAGGCAGATGGCTCTGCAAGTGACGTTTTGAGTAGGCGAATGGAGGGTTTGAACCTGTTCGCCCGTTCGGTCTGGGATATGGGGAAATTTCAACGCGTCACAAGAGGCCTGCGACGCCTTTTCCATGTCTCGCTGTGCTTTGCGGCCATAGACCGCGCCTATGGCAGCGAATTGCAGGATTTATTTGAGAATCATTCGCACTTGGGCCAGATTGGCCGGTGGAACAGGCGCTATTCATGGTCCTTACATGGTCTGTTCCTGGTGTTCTTCATGGTCTGGAGCGGGAGTTATCCAACAGATGTCATTGCAAGCGTTCAAGACGATGACCTACAGCCTGATGCACCTGTCAGTGGCGATGACGGTGGCCCTCATCCTGACCGGCAGCTGGCACGCCGCGCTGGCCATCGGCCTGATCGAACCGCTGGTGCAGACGGCCGCCTACACGCTGCACGAACGCGCCTGGGCCCGCGCCACGCCCGTCCGGTAACGTCTCAAAGCGTTCATGTGCGGGCGGGGGCGAACCGTGCTAGGCCTCTACCTGAAGGCGCATGACGAAAAGGCGGGGCGATGCAGCTGGAAGTCATCAGCACGGTGAACGACCCCGGCGTGCCGGGCAAAACAGGTGATGACCGGGCCGGATTCGACGCTGCCGCAGGCACCGCCTGGGTGTTGGACGGGGCGACCGATGTGACCGATTTGCGCCCGTTCCCGGCCTGCGAAAGCGGCGCGGCCTGGATCGCCGAAGCCCTGTCAGACCGGCTGATGCAGGGGCCTCAGAGCGGCGAGACACCCGAGGCCTATTTCGCCGCCGTCCTCGCTGATGTGCGTCAGCGCGCCGAAGCCGAAAGCCGGATTCCATTGGAGAAATTACCGGGCGAGGCCCTGCCAATCGCTGCAGGTATCTGGATGTGGCTGCAGGGCGACGAGGCGGTTTTTGTCTTCATGGGCGACTGCATGGCGCTCGTCCGGTCCGGGTCAGAGGTGCGCCTGATCGGTCATGCGGAAAAGGTGGAAGACGAGACCGCCGCAGCCCGCCGCGTGATGGCCCTGACGCCGGAAGAACGCATGGGTTGGCTGCGTCAGAGCCGGCGGCTCTCTAACGAAGTCGGAGGTGTTTTCGGTCTAGGCCCGGCGGTCGCCGGCAACCTCCAAATCCAGCGTGCGACGGTGAAACCGGGCCACGAAGTCTGCCTGGTGAGCGACGGCCTCTACCGGCTCATCTCGCCCTACGCGACGCACACGTTGGAAAGCCTGATGGCGGACCTGTCTGAGCGGGGTCTGCCCGCCCTGATCCGCGTGCTGCGCGACTTCGAAGACACGCCCCACGAAGACATCCCCCGCATCAAGCGCAGGGACGATGCTTCAGCGGTTTACCTGAAAATCGAAGTCTAGTTCGTGGAGCCTGCGCTGACGGCGACCATGGCGGCGCGCAGGACACGGTCGCCGATCTTCCAGCCGGTCTGGAACACGTCGTGGATCGTGCCCGGCGCCTGCGGGGAGGGGACGTTCGCCACGGCCTGGTGCAGGTTCGGGTCGAACGCGTCGCCGGGCAGGGCCGCGATCACGGACACGCCGTTGCGGGCCAGCGCCGTGTGCAGTTCTTTCTCCGTCATCTCGATGCCGCCGAGCAGGTTCTTGCCGGCTTCCGAGAGCGCGTCGCGATCCCCGTCCGGCAGGGCGGCGAGGGCGCGGGCGAGATTGTCGGAGACGCTGAGCAGGTCTGCCGCGAACTTCTCGATCGCATAGACCCGCGCATCGGCGACCTCTTTCTGGGCGCGCTTGCGGGTGTTGTCGAGATCAGCCAGCGTGCGCAGCAGCTGGCCGCGCATCTCTTCCTTTTCCGCTTCGAGGCGGAGGATCGTATCTTCCGGCGTCGCCTCTTCCGGGGCGGCGTTTTCAGGCGTTTCGACAGATTCCGTGTCTTCAGTCTTCGCTTCGTCGCTCATCATTTTCCGTCCTTGGCGCGGCGGCGGGAGAGGATCTCGCCCACGACCTTCGCTGTATAGTCTACCATCGGGATCACTCTTGCATAATTGAGCCGCGTCGGCCCAATCACGCCAAGGGCGCCGATGACCTGTTTTCCGCCTCCCATATAGGGCGCGACGATCACACTTGAACCTGATAGCGGGAAAAGCTGGTTTTCAGAGCCGATGAAGAGTCGCACCCCACCGGCTTCCCGTGTCGTATCGAGGATATCCAGCACGTTCTGTTGGCGCTCCAGCTCATTGAATAGCTGGCGTACGCGGTCGAGATCCTCGGCGGCTTTGGCATCTTCCAGCAGGTTTGCGCGGCCTCGCACAATCAGGGACCGGCCCCGGCCGGGTGTTTCGCCGCTCCATTGGGCGAGCCCCTGTTCGACAAGGCCGGCGGCAGTCACATCAAGCTGCGCACGGCGGGAGCTCAGCTCCTCCCGCACATCCTGTGCCGCTTCCGCGAGTGTGCGGCCCTTCATGCGGGTGGAGAGGTAGTTGCCCGCTTCGATCAGTGCCGTGGAAGGCAGGCCCTCGGGCACCTGGATGAAGCGGTTTTCGACATCGCCATCCTCGGTCAGCAGGATGCAGATGGCATCGCGCGGGCCGAGCGGCAGAAATTCGACATGGCGCACGGCGGCGTCGCGCTTCGGAGAGGAGACAAGGCCCGCGCCGCCCGCAAGGCCCGAAAGGATATCGGAGGCTTCGGACAGCACGTTCTCGAAGTCGGCGCCGGCCGATTTCAGGCGGTCGTCGATCGTCTGGCGGTCGGCCCGGGCGGGTTCACCGATCTCCAGGAAACCGTCCACAAAGAGGCGCAGGCCCATATGGGTCGGTGCGCGCCCGGCGGAGATGTGCGGTGCGTCCAGAAGGCCGAGCTCGGTCAGGTCCGCCATCACGTTCCGGATCGACGCAGGGGAGAGGGCGATGCTGCCCTTGGACAGGGTGCGCGAGCCGACAGGTTCCCCGGTCGCCAGATAGCCCTCGACGATCTCGCGGAAAATGTCCCGCGAGCGCTGGTCGAGGCGCTGCATCAGCGATTGTGTGTCCGGATGCGTTTGCATACCAAAATGGATAGGGGGCCGATGGCCCGCATTCAATAGGCCTCACACCGTGAGGTTGGTGCCATGTTCCCGATCCTGGGCGCTGCGCCATGCGAAATAGGAATAGATTACCGAAATGATCGCGGCGAGCCCGACCCAGGCGGTCAGCTGGACGGCCAGTAGCAGACCATCAAAAATGAACGCCCCGGCAAGGCCCAGCGCCCCTGCTGCCATGAACAGCGGCCCCGCCACCCGGTGCGTCTTTTCCCAAGCCGTATCGGACGACAGCGTTCACGGCGTGCGGATGCCAAAGAAGAAGCTGGACCGGGTCTTGGGCAGGTAATTTCCTACGATGATGAACAGGACCGAGGCCCCAGCGATGATCCAGCGAACCATCTGACCGGATCCCTCGGCAGCTTCTCCGACGCGGGTCATCTGAAGGGCGACACCGCCATGGATGCAGGTCAGCAGCACCATGACCGCCAGCCAGATCGCGACATAGCCGCGCCGGCCGGTTTCGATATTGCCCTTCCGCGGATCGATCGAGGGCAGGGCCGCCATTAGCAGGCCGACCGCCAGCGTGATCACCGGCAGGGTCCAGAGAAAGCGGATGGCTCCGGCTCGGTCAGTCCAGCGGTCGGGGGCGCCCGAAGGCCCCCAATGGATTGGAAATTCTCCGGAGGCCGGAAGCGCATGGATGGCTGCCACCGAGATGGCAACGCTGGCAGCTGTCGCCCCTAGGGTGATCAGAAGACCGTTACGGACAAAGGGTTTCATTCGGCTGCCTCCTTGATGGGGTCATCACCGTCATCCCGGCCGATCAAGCCGAGCAAGGCGGTGGCGGCGTCTTCCAGGACGCTGGTGTTGATACGGTAGAGGATCTGGTTGCCCTGCCGGTCGGCGGTCACCAGTTCGGCGTCCTTCAATACGGCGAGGTGGCGGCTCATGGTCGGCCAGCTCGTGTCGAATTCGGCAGCAAGATCGCCTGCAAGCTGCGGCCCCTTGCGCAGAAGCGCCAGGATCTGCCGGCGGGCAGGATGGGACAGGGCCTTGAAGACAGCGTTTTGCATTTCTGCTAATTAGCAAAAATGCTAATTAGGGTCCATTATGAAATTTCTGCGGGCAGAGCAGGGAGCTGTCACATTAGTAGAGGCCGTCGATTTCGCCGTCGGTATTGAGGGAAATGCCCTCGGCGGCCGGATGCCTGGGCAGGCCGGGCATGGTCATGATGTCCCCGCAAATGCCCACGACAAATCCGGCGCCTGCCGACAGGCGCACTTCCCGCAATTGCAGAACGTGTTTCTCCGGCGCCCCGACCAGTTTTGGATTGTTGGAGAAACTGTACTGCGTCTTGGCCATGCAGACCGGCAGATGGCCAAAGCCGGCCTCTTCCATTCGCCGGAGCGCCGCGCGGACATTGTCCGACGCCTCGACCTTTTCGGCACGATAGATTTCACGCGCCACGGTTTCGATCTTTTCGAGCAGGGGTGCCTCGTCCCGGTAGAGCAGTTTGAATTCTGCAGGCTTGGTATCGATTGTCTCGACGACCTTGCGGGCAAGGTCTTCTGCGCCGCGGCTGCCTTCAGCCCAATGCGTGCAGACCGACACCGGCACGCCCAGATCGTGGCAGTAGGCTTCAACCGCTGCCAGCTCGCTGGATGTGTCGGAGGTAAACCGGTTGATCGCCACCACCACCGGCACGCCGAATTTCTTCAGATTCTCGATATGTCGGCCAAGGTTGGCGAGCCCGGCTTCCAGCGCGCCATAGCCGACAGAGGCAGACTCCTTCAACGACAGTCCGCCATGCATTTTCAGGGCACGGACAGTAGCGACCAGCACGGCGGCAGATGGTGCGAGCCCGGCCTGGCGGCATTTGATGTTGAAGAATTTTTCGGCGCCGAGGTCTGCCCCGAACCCGGCTTCGGTGACGACATAGTCCGACATCTTCAGCGCGGCCTTTGTCGCGATGACCGAGTTGCAGCCATGCGCGATGTTCGCAAACGGCCCGCCATGGATGAGGACGGGATTGTTCTCCAGTGTCTGCACAATATTCGGCAGCAGGGCGTAGCGCAGTAGCGCCATGATCGCGCCCACAGCGCTGATGTCCTTCGCGGTGACTGGCACCCGGCCGCGCTTGTAACCGACCACGATCCGTTCCAGCCGTTCTTCCAGATCGTGGGCATCTTTGGCGAGGCAGAGAATGGCCATGATCTCCGAAGCGACCGTGATGTCGAAGCCGGATTCCATCGGCGAGCCGTTGCCGGAGCCGCCAAGTCCGGTCACGATCTGGCGCAGATTGCGGTCATTCATGTCCAGCACACGGCGCCAGGCAACACGGGTCGGTTCCAGTCCGGTTTCCGCGCCCCAGTGCAAATGGTTGTCGATCATCGCCGCCAGCAGATTGTGCGCTGACGTGATGGCGTGGAAATCACCCGTGAAGTGCAGGTTGATGTCGTCCATTGGAACGACTTGTGCACGGCCGCCGCCTGTGGCGCCGCCCTTCATACCAAAGCAAGGGCCGAGCGAAGGCTCGCGCAGGCAGAGCAGGGCGTTCTTGTCCAGACGGCGCAGCGCATCGGCGAGGCCGATGGAGGTCGTGGTCTTGCCTTCACCCGCCGGCGTCGGGTTGATCGCCGTCACCAGGATGAGCTTGCCATCCTTCTTTTGTTTCAGGCTGGCCAGGTAGTGGCTGCTGATCTTTGCCTTGTCGTAGCCGAAGGGGATGAGGTCCTGTGCGCCAATTCCCAGACGCTGACCGATCTGTCCGATAGGCAGTTTCTTCGCACCCCGCGCAATCGTGATGTCGCTGGTCATGGACCCCCGCTTTCTGTTCCCTAGGCGATCCGGTGTAGACAGGTGCGGCAAAACCCGCAATCAGGCGTGGCACCAAACAGGAGGTCCCCCATGAGCCAGCTCGTCCGCCCGTCAGGCCGCCCCTTTGACCAGATGCGCGAGATCGTCCTCGAGACCGAAGTGACCCGCTATGCGGAAGGCTCTTGCCTGGCGAAGTTCGGCAATACGCATGTCCTGTGCACGGCGAGCTGGGAAAACCGGGTACCGGGCTGGATGAAAGGGCAGGGGCGCGGCTGGGTGACGGCGGAATACGGCATGCTGCCGCGTGCGACGCACACCCGCGGTCGACGCGAAGCCGCGGCTGGAAAGCAGTCCGGCCGGACGCAAGAGATCCAGCGCCTGATCGGTCGCTCACTGCGCTCGGTCTGCGATCTTGCTGCCCTTGGCGAGAACCAGATCACGATCGATTGTGACGTGCTGCAGGCCGACGGCGGCACGCGGACAGCGTCCATCACGGGCGGCTTTGTCGCCTTGTCGCTGGCCTGCAAATACCTTGTCGATGAGGGCGTGATCCCGGCGAACCCGATCGTGAAACAGGCCGCCGCCATCTCGGTCGGCGTCTATCAGGATCATCCCGTTCTGGACGTGGATTACCCGGAAGACTCGGCAGGCGAGGCTGACATGAATGTTGTCATGAGTTCTGACGGCGGCTTCATCGAAGTTCAGGGCACCGGCGAGGAGCGTCCGCTGACACGCGTCGAGCTGGATGAAATGCTGCGTCTTGCCGAGAAGGGCTGTAACGAACTGTTCGCCGCCCAGCGTGCGGCGCTCGCCTAAGCAGGCAGCTCAATAGCGCGGCTTCGGCCCGCCCAGCATGTCGCCGAGTGTTCGTACGGTGGCTGTCGCGACCTGCATCGGGGTCGGCTTGCGGCGGTGCGCGTGGCGGACGAAGTGGCCGCAATTGGACCCGAACAGGTCATATTCCTTGCCGAGATGGCGCCGGGCACGCAGCTCGACATGATACCCTTCGAGATCGCTGTAGCGGCCATGCAGGCGCACATCACGTCCGGCTGAAAAAGCTTCGAAGCTTTGTTCCACCACGCCGCCATGCAGGCGCGAATTGCAGATCACGGTCCCGCGTGAAGTCACGACGCCATAATGTCTGAGCACACCGCCAAAGCGGATCGAGACGACATCTCCTGAATCGTAGAGACCGTCCCGCATCGCTATTCCGCCGCGACGCGTTCGGTGGCGCCGTCATCTTCGGAGTCAAAGATGAGGATGTCTCCCGGCTGACAGCCGAGTTCCCGGCACAGTGCTTCCAGGGTGGAGAAGCGAATGGCTTTCGCCTTGCCGGTTTTGAGGATGGAAAGATTGGCGAGCGTCACGCCGACACGTTCCGACAGTTCCGTCAGGGACATGCGGCGGTCTAACAGGACACGATCGAGGGTTACGCGAATAGACATGGCTACCCTCCTATATGGTCATTTTTTCTTCGTCGCGAAGGCGTGTGCCTTCCCGGAAGACTTGGCTGAGAATGAACAGGGCGGCCACAGACGCCCAGGCGATAAGGTCAACGGAAAATTCAAGCGATGTACCGGTGACCATCAGCCCCACGAAGATGGCGATGACGTACCGCATCAGCTGGGTAATGGCGATTGCGATGGCGATGCGGGTGAGGCGAACGGCATTTTCCGGCACGAACGGATCGCCCGCCGCGAGAGTTGCCAGTATCTTGCGCAATTCGAGGCTCACAAAAACCACCGCACAGACCACGACCAGCACACCGACCAGGCCGGCGGCAAGTTCGGGAACGGAGATATCGTGATCGTCGACCTTGATGGCGCCGATGCTGATGGGAGACCCGGAGAGCATCGAAACGAGTTCAATACCGCCGGCCAGGAGAACGATGGCGCCGATGGCAGCCGTCATCCACATGACGACAGTGACGAGGACTGTCATGATCGCCGCCATGGAATTGCGCGTTTTACCTGTCATGCCTTCTTCTCTTCATCCTTTCCGCTGGATGATCTATGCCGGACTGAGCGTTGCTTCTCTACAAGCTCTTACCGAATAACGATATAGGAATTTGTGACGAAAGCAAGAATGGAACCATTTCAGAAGGGCGAAATATGACACATCGCACCCTGTCCTCCGGCAGGTTGATCGCCGCCACACACAACAAGGGAAAAGTGAGGGAACTCAAGGACTTGTTCGAGCCCTTGGGTCTCGAAGTTGTCTCTGCTATTGATCTGGACCTGCCAGAGCCTGAAGAAACTGAGAGCAGTTTCACCGGCAATGCGCTGCTGAAAGCGCGGGCCGCGGCGGCCGAAACGGGCGCACCGGCCCTGTCGGACGATTCCGGGCTGTCGGTCACTTTGCTAGACGGAGCCCCCGGCATTTACTCCGCAAGGTGGGCAGGCGAGCCGCGCGATTTTGGTGTTGCCATGGCCCGGGTGGAGCAAGAGCTGCAGGCGGCCGGCAATTCAGACCGGTCTGCCAAATTCGTCTGCGCGCTCGCCGTCGCCTGGCCGGATGGGCATGAGGAAGTCTTCGAGGGCGAAGTGCATGGACAGCTTGTCTGGCCGCCGAGAGGGCAGAAGGGCTTCGGCTATGACCCGATCTTCGTCGCCGATGGAGAAACGATCACCTTCGGCGAAATGGATCCGGACCGGAAACATGCGATGAGCCACCGCGCCGATGCTTTCCGCAAATTGAAGGCGGCGCTTCTGTCGTGACGGACGACGCCCTGCATCCTTTCGGTCCGCATTTCGGGTTTGGCCTCTATGTGCATTGGCCCTATTGCGCGCGCATCTGCCCGTATTGTGATTTCAATGTGTATGCCGCAAAGGACCGTGATCCGTCCTTGCTGGTCGACGCGATCTGCACCGATATTCGCGAGCACCGCCAGCGCATGCCGGAGCATGGCGCGCTGGACTCTGTCTATCTCGGCGGCGGGACGCCATCGCTGCTGGCGCCAGAAGATGTCGAGCGCATCCTGATAGCTGCGGATGATGTGTTCGGTGTGAAACCGGGCGCGGAAGTCACGCTGGAAGCGAATCCGAACGATGTGATGCGGGCCGATCTTACGGGCCTGAAAAGTGCCGGCGTGAACAGGCTTTCCGTTGGTGTCCAGTCATTGCGCGATTCAGCGCTGGCCTTTCTCGGCCGTGATCATGATGCCGACGGCGCGCGGGCGAGCGTTGCGCGGGCGATGCGCGTGTTCCGGTCTGTCAGCGTCGACCTGATCTATGCCCGGCCCGGTCAGCAGACGGATGACTGGCAGAACGAACTGGAAGACGTGCTGGCCATGGGCATGCCGCACCTGTCTCTCTACGAGCTGACCATCAAGGAAGGGACGGCGTTTGGGCTTGCCGTCGGGCGGGGCCAGATCAACCCCATGCCCGACGATGATCAGGCCGACATGTTCGAGCTGACACAGGATCTTCTGGAGAAGGCAGGATTGCCGGCCTATGAAGTATCCAATCATGCCATGTCGCCGGAATACCAATCCGTGCACAATCTCATCTACTGGCAGGGCGGGGACTGGATCGGAGCAGGGCCCGGCGCGCATGGCCGCGTGACCGTGAGCGGGCATCGCTATGCCTATGAGGCGCACCGCCGCCCCGAAGTCTACATGGCCAATGTCCAGGCGCTCGGCTCCGGCTGGGGCGATGCTGAGCGGCTGGATGCAAATGCGATCGCGCAGGAGTTGCTGGCCATGGGGCTACGTCCCGCGAGCGGCATTGACGTGGCGCGGATCGAGGCCGTGTCCGGCAGGCCGGTATCGCGTGAAAAAATTGCCGTCTTCGTCGATCAGGGCTGGGTCAATTTCGACCAGGGCGTCCTGTCGCTGACGCCATCGGGCCGATTGCTGGCCGACGCGCTGACAGCCCAGCTAGCGTCCTGATCCCGCGGGTCGGCCTTATGCGGGAGGCTGGCGCCCCATTCTTTCTTCCCAGTGCCGTCGGCACAGCGAGACATAGACCGATTTTCCGATGGAGACCTGGTCGCCTTCGGTCAGGGCTTTCCCGTTCGGACCCAGACGCGCAACCATGGTCGCCTTGCGCCCGCATTCGCAGATCGTACGGACTTCGCGCAGTGAGTCTGCGATCGCGAGCAGGGCAGCGGAGCCCTCGAACAGTTCGCCGCGGAAATCCGTGCGCAGGCCGTAGGCCAGAACCGGCACATCCAGGCGGTCAGCTACACGGGCGAGCTGCCAGGCCTGATCTTTCGTCAGGAACTGGGCCTCATCGACGAAGATCGCATCGATGCGGTGTTCGGCCTGCCTGTTCTTCACCAGGGAGAAGAGATCTGTTTCGTTCGTGTACAGTGTGGCATCGGCGCTGATGCCGATGCGGGACGAAATATGGCCGGCGTCGTCGTCCTTGTAGAGGGCCGACGTGAGCAGGAGGACATCCATTCCCCGCTCACGATAATTATACGCCGCCTGAAGCAGAATCGTCGACTTTCCTGCATTCATGGCGGCGTAGGAAAAATAGAGCTTGGCCATAGGAGATGAGGCGTTGTCGTCTATTCGAGGGCGCGTGCAACCCCGTCACGGCGCGGGTCCGCCCCGCCTTCCAGGCCATCTTCGCGCACGATGATGACATGCAGACCGGAATTCTCGCCCTGACGTTCTTCGACATTGTAGCCCATCTCACGCAGGGCTTCGGCCGCTTCCGGTCCACCTTCGCGGTCGACTTCCACGCCAACCACATCGCCGCGGGCGATAATGTTCGGCAGGTCGATGGATTCCTGCGCCGACTTGCCCCATTCGAGCACACCGACCAGCGTCTTGGCGACATAGGCGACAATGGAGTTTCCTCCCGGCGAACCGGTGACCATGAACAGATCACCATCCGGATCGAAGACGAGCGTCGGCGACATGGACGAACGCGGGCGCTTGTTGCCCGCAACGGCGTTGGCGACCGGCTTGCCGCCTTTCGTAGGCTCACGCGAGAAATCGGTCAGCTGGTTGTTCAGCACGAAGCCGTGAACCATCACCGAGTTTCCAAAGGCTGATTCCACGGTCATCGTCATGGAGACGGCATTGCCGTACGGGTCGATGATCGAGAAATGCGTCGTGCCCGGACGATGATCAGTCGGGTCCTCACCCCACATCTGGCGCATCGGGCCACGGCCGAGTGCGATCCCCGGATCGCCCGGCGTTGCATGCTCGTCCGGTGCGAAGACTTCAGTCGCGCGCACGTCGAGATATGTCGGATCGATCAGTTCTGCGGCCGGGACCGGGACGAAATCGGCGTCGGCGACATAATGGTCGCGGTCGGCATAGGTCAGGCGCTGGGCATCAACGAAGGCTTTCAGGAAACCTTCCTCGGTTGCGTCTTCTTCGCTGGTCGGCTTGAGCCGGTCGTACAGGCCGAGGATCATGTTCTGCGTCACGCCGCCGGAAGATGGCGGCGGGGCTGAACATACCTTGTAGCCATCTGGCTCCACACCGCAGAGCGCTGGACGGACAGCGACCTCATAATTGGCGAGGTCCTCTACCGTCATTGCACCTGGCAGGGACGGGTCGTGGGATACGGCATAGGCGATCGATTCAGCGATCTCTCCGGAATAGAAGGCGGCCGGGCCTTCGGTTGCAACGCGCTTCAGCGTTTCGGCGTAGGCTGGATTTGTCTTGATCGCCCCCTCCGCCAGCGGTACGCCATCCGGATAGAAGTAGGCTGAGGATTCCGGGAGATCATCGAGCCGGACGTATTGTTGAAGGCGGTCGCTGGCGAGCGTGGCAGCGAGCTTGCGTTCTACCACGAAACCGTCTTCGGCGAGCTTGATCGCAGGCTGGAAGAGTTCGTCCCAATCCAGTTTGCCAGCAGCATCATGGGCGGATTTGTACAGTGCGACTGCGCCCGGTACGCCCACCGACCGACCGGACTGCCAGGAGGAGATGTAGTCCATCACCTCGCCGTCTTTCATGAAATATTCCGGTGTGGCTGCGGCCGGCGCGCGCTCACGTCCGTCGAACACGGTGATCTCGTCGCTCGCATGGTCATAATAGACCATGAAACCACCACCGCCGATGCCGGAGCTCTCCGGTTCCACAAGGCCAAGCGCGGCATGCACCGCAATTGCCGCATCGACCGCTGTGCCACCCTTGCGCAGCATCTCCAGACCAGCTTCGACGGCTTCAGGATTTGCCGCCGCTACCATGGCGCCTTTGGTCCAAGCAGTTGCGTCGACGGCTTCCGGCGCCGCTTCCGAAGTCTGGCTGGCGGCTGCGTCTGCCGCGCTCTGAGCCGCTTCGGATGCCGAGACATCCTGCTTCCCGTTCGGTGCCGCGCAGGCTGACAGGAGGAGGGCGGCAAGGAGGGGGCGGGCGATCTTCATGGCAGTGTCCTTGGCTTGCGTGAGTCGCGGCGGACCTTAAGAGAGTGAATCCCAAAGGGAAAGACCGACAGGACATTGCAATGGCCACAGCAGCCGGGAAACGGAATCTCATCACTGATGTCGCAGGTGTGCGTGTCGGACAGGCACAAGATGCCCGCATCGATACAGGTGTCACAGTGATCCTGCCGGACACTCCCGTGATTGCCGCCTGTGCTGTCGCCGGGGGAGGGCCGGGAACTCGGGAAACGGACCTGCTTTCAGCTGGCGCAATGGTGGACCATGTCGATGCAATTTTCCTTTCCGGCGGGAGCGCATTTGGACTGGGTGCAGCTGATGGCGTGATGGCGGGTCTCAAAGAGGCGGGACGCGGGTTCAGCCTGGTCGAACGGCCCGGTGTGCCGCCCACGCCCATCGTGCCCGGAGCCATTCTGTACGATCTGGCGAATGGGGGCGACAAGAACTGGACCGGTATTGCGCCTTATGCGGCGCTTGGCCTTGAGGCTTTCAAAACCGCTTCGAAAGATTTCGACCTCGGGCGCGCTGGGGCGGGGCACGGCGCGCGCGCGGGCCAGCATCCGGGCGGCACGGGCTCGGCCAGTGCCGTGACGGCGGAGGGGTTCACCGTTGGAGCGCTCGCGTGTGTGAACGCCTTCGGTTCGGTCTTGATGCCCGGAACTGACGTTTATTGGGCCTGGCCGTATGAACTGGACGGTGAGTTTGGCGGAGTGCGGCCTCCGGCAGATTTC
The DNA here is from genome assembly GCF_003263315.1 of Hyphomonas sp. GM-8P. NCBI lineage: Bacteria > Pseudomonadati > Pseudomonadota > Alphaproteobacteria > Hyphomonadales > Hyphomonadaceae > Hyphomonas > Hyphomonas sp. GM-8P. The sequence continues at coordinate 7,049 of NZ_AWFE01000068.1, read as the reverse complement.
GCGATGGATCCGGACGATTGGGGTGCGGCGAAGGTCAATCCGGTCCTCGGCCAGAACACAACGATCGCCTGTGTTGCAACAGACGCTCCGCTGACGCCTGCCCAGGCCAGCCGGATTGCTCAGATGGCTTTATCGGGATTCTCCCGTGCAATCCGGCCGGTATTTGCACCCTTCGACGGAGACGCGGTATTCGTGCTATCAACCGCAAGTGAAGCCTTGCCGGCTCCGGACCCGTTGACTGTGACCCGGATCGGAGAGTTAGCTGCCTCGACTTTGGCCCGGGCGATTACGCGCGGCGTGCATGAGGCGCGGCGGCAGTCCGGCGCAGTGGCCTGAGGGGACGAAGCAGGGGGAGGACGTTTCCGCATGAGACCAACCTGGAAATGGGGGTTCGCCCTCGGTGCAGTGGCGCTTGCCACGGCTTGTGTGGTGGGTGGACGTGAAGCGAATCCAGATGACTGGCCGGGTATCGTTTCGCTCCAGTCTCAGCAGGGCAGGAATATCTATCATGAATGCGGTGCCTCGATGATTTCTCCGGAATGGGCCCTGACGGCGGCCCATTGCGTGGAAACAGTGCGGATTGAATCAGAAACAGGACGAGCCGCCCAATACCTTCCGGATGACCGGGGTGATCTTAAGCGCTTCGGACCGCTGTACGCCGTTGTCGGCGCAGGAACGCTGCTGGAGACGCCAAAGGACGCATCCTTTCCGGTAGACCGGATCGTCATCCACCCAGGCTATCGGTCCGGGCATGCCGAGTTGGGGGACGACCTTGCCCTCCTTCACATTGTCGGGCGCTGGGATGGCCCGCTTTCCCGCCTGGACGGGTTGACGGGCCGGGCACCCGACCCGGACTCGGCGCAAACCGAAGTCGTTGTGGCCGGATACGGGAACACAGAGGAACAGGGCAGCCAGGAAGAAGGCTTCAACCGGACAGGGCGGCACGTCAGCGCGCCAAGTCTCGCGCTGATGGAAGGCTTGGTGCCGCCGGTCGCCCCGGAGACGTGCAAACAGCAAATTGCCACGCTGATTGATAAATACGGGCTGGACCAGGAATTTGCCGGGGTCAGCGTTGATCCGGCGCTGCAGATCTGTGCCGGTAGCGGCGGAACGGATTCCTGCCAGGGTGACAGTGGCGGCCCGCTGGTGGCGCGGACATGGGAAGAGGGCCCCGTGCAAATCGGTGTGGTCAGTTGGGGGCTCGGCTGCGCTCGGCAGGACAGTCCTGGCGTTTATTCCCGCGTTTCTGCCTATGCGGAATGGATTTCCGGTGAAACGGGAATCGAACCGGACCTTGAGACACCCTCATCCCATCGCCCGGAATATGATTTGCCGCCTGGAGGGGAGAACGGCTCAGGCCACACCGAAGAATAAATTCATCCGATATTGCTGCAGAAGGCGGGGAAAACAGGCTTGCATCCCTTTTGGGCTGACTGTATGTGTCCGCCTTCCTTTTGGCAGGCACCCGTAGCTCAGCTGGATAGAGCACCAGACTACGAATCTGGGGGTCGGGCGTTCGAATCGCTCCGGGTGCGCCATTTTCCTTTAAACAATGAATCGGTTTCGGCGGTATCCCGTTCATTTGGGGCGCTGAAGACTATGTTGCGGCCCCGCATCCCCAATTCATTGGGGTCAGGTTTTGGAAACAAGAAATCAGTGACAAACGCATTGTCGTGCGTTTGCCACCGATCCGGTCTGATGGAAGCTTTCCGCTATGCTGCGGAGCTGACCTTCATGGCTTCTTGCGGCTCACTTTCCGAGGTGGCCAGCCCGGAGGATTGATAGTCCCGGGCCTGCTGTTTTACGAGCCGGGCGCCGATAAAATACAGGATGGGCATAATCAGCTCGACGCCAATCTGCTGCACCTTGTAGCTGCGACCGATAATCGGAATACTCCGGATGATCGGCTTGGCGACCCCGGCGCGATAGCGCCAGTCCCTCTTGCCCATATAGTTCTTGAAGTACGGATCGTTCTCCAGTTTCCATTTTTTCTGAAGATGGTTCAGGCTTTGGCGCTGCCAGTCCGGTGACCAGCGCAACATGAAGAAGGCGCGGTCCATCGGCTCAACAGCGTATGTGTTGCTTGGTACACAGAAGGAAACGACGGAGGATGGCTCCAGCATGATCCGGCCGCCTTTGGCCCAGACATTGATGCTGAAATCAATATGATCCTTGGAGCACGGCATGTTCTCATCAAACTCGCCAAGCCACGCAAAGGCGTTACGCCGTACCAGGAAGCAATGAACCTCGGTCACCTGAATTTCGGTGCGCTTGAGGTCGACATCCTTGATCTTCTCGCCCTGGTGTTTGAGGTGGCTGTCCGTGAGACGATGTTGTTCCTCTGTGCCATTGAAGAACGCATCCATGTCTTCTGCGAAGTCACCACCGGCCTGGTGAATTTCCGTGAACATGGGCAGTCCCTGGCAGATCAGGGGCTGGACGACTTCTGCGCCGGTTTCTTCTGCGCAGGTCACCGCGTTTACCAGCCAGTCTTCAGAGACCATCACGTCGTTTTCACAGTATGCGACGTAGGGTGTCGTCGCGAGGCGCAGACCGATATTCCGGGCCTGGCAGGGCGCCAGAAAATGATCATAGCGCAGATACCGGAACCCGTTTTTCTCGCAGATGGCACGGATTTCTTCCGCAACAGCTTTAGGGCTGCCGGCATCCACATAAATCAGGTCATAGGGACCGGTCGTCTTCTCGACGAGATTGTTCAGTGAGCGGGACGCCAGACTGAACCGGTCACGTGCGGTGACGATGACGGTGGCCTTGGTCTCAGTGTTCGTTGTCGAAGTCATTTCAGGCAGCTTCCTTTGCAAGACCGGCAGCATCACCGGGAGTGGAGGAGGGGGGCATCAGAATGGAGTTGTAAACGTCGATCAGGGCATCGGTCGTTCGCGGCAGCGCATAGGTGGTCTCAACGACCTGGCGGGCATTGGTGAGCATTTGCGGCCAACGGGCCTGCATACCGAGGATGCGGTGGATGGCATGCTCAAGCGCATCGACACTGCCTTCTTCGCACTGCACGCCGGTCTCACCGTCGATCACGAGTTCCGAGATGCCGCCATGACGGGTTCCCACGACCGGACGGCCGATCGCCATCGCTTCCTTCAGTGTGTTGACGGGTCCGTCCTGGCTGCCTTTTGAGCAGGTCATGGACGGCGCGAGGAAAACGTCACACTGGCGAATGAATTCCGCGATGGCCTTGTGACTTTGAGCGCCATGAAACGTCACGGCTTCGCCAAGCCCGCAATCGCGCGCCCGTTGCTCCAGTTCGGCACGCATGTCGCCGTCACCCACTATGTCGACAGCGATGCCGCGTCCGCTTGCCCGCGCGTATCGTGAGAGCGCAGCCAAAGCGACGTGAAATCCCTTACGCTCGATCAGGCGCCCGACCATGAGAAACCGGATGTCGCCATTGGAAACTTCGCTAATCGGCTGGAATGGGAAGCTTTCGAGGCGCATGCCCGACTCGACGATGCTGATCCGGTCTTCCGGACAGCCGATCGCGATTGCGCGTTGGCGGAAATATTCGGAATTTGAGATGAAGGCGTCAGCTTCCGGCCAGATATGATCGTACAGATGCTCACCCTGGGACGTAACCAGTTCGGAAATGTCATATCCCCGGAAATTGACAACCAGGTGACCGGACAGGAAACCCGCCCGGCGGTGTTTTATGACATGCTCTGCAAGCGGCGCGAATTGACAGTGGATGATGTCGTAATGCGCGTCTGACGGCAACTGAGCGGCCTGGTAAACGGCGGACAGGTTCAGGAATGTCCGCCGGTAAATGCCCGGCTGCATTCTGACCAGGCTGCCCATGCCATGCCGGGATACCAAATCCTTCAGAGTGCCGGGCAGCTTGCGCCAGCGATCAGAGAGATTGTCCGGCCAACGCATGTTTATCGTCGATTGTTCGAGGTGCAGGGGTTCGACTTCCGGAACAGAAAGTCCGGTCGCGTCGACATTCCCGATTCCGTACAGGTCAACGTCGTGCCCGGCTTCTACCAGGGCAGCCGCACTGTTCGCGATAAAGGCCTCCGACATCATCGGAAAAGCGTTTGTAAAGAACGCGATTTTCAATGCGAACTCCTCTCGGTTGCGCCGCTGTCGCTCTTTGATGGTGTTCGCTGCGTTTCGTGCCGTTTGGCATGCAGGTTGCAGGTTTGGAGACCAACGACGGAGCCACTTTTCAGTCTGATCCCAAGCAAGTCCGATGCCAGTCGAAAACGGCCGAAGACCAGGAAAGCGCTCAAGCAGAAGGAAGACCAATGCCCCCGAATTCGGTCACCGTTCTCGTTCCGACCTTCAATCGGGCCGAGTTGCTGCTGGAAGCGTTGGATTCCATCCTGGCGCAGACGAGGCGGCCGGATGAGATCATCGTCATCAATGATGGATCGACGGATGACACGATTGATCGCCTGAAAGCTTATCGAAATGACGTTTCAATCCTGAATCAGGAAAATGCCGGAAAATCGGCGGCGCTCAACAAGGCTTTGGAAGTTGCGAGAGGCGACCTGATCTGGGTGTTCGACGATGATGATATCGCCGAACCTGACGCGCTCGAGATCCTGCTTGAACTTCTGGAAGCAAACCCTGAGGCCGACTTTGCGTACGGCCGGCACGATCGATTTACAATTGCGCCGAACGGTCATGTGAAATGGAGCGACACAGGCTACTGGAGCGAAAGCCTGCCGGAAGATTTTCTTTTTGAGACGCTCCTCGACATGTTTGCGCACCAGCCAGGCATGCTGGTTCGGAAATCCTTGTACCGTAAAGTCGGTCCCTTTGATGAGACGCTGATCCGGTCTCAAGACTACGACATGCTGCTGCGGCTTGCCCAGCATGGCCGCCCCGCGTCCACAGAACTCGTCGTGTTCCACCAGAGGCAACACAATCGGCCACGCGGAACCGCCAGCAATGTGGTGGACGCAGCGGACCGCGATTCAAACTGGCGGCGCTTTGACAGGGAAATTTTCTCCCGGATCGATAAGGCCCTTCCTCTTGGCAAATACCTGCCAGCGGATTGCTCTCTGATCGAAACGGGGATGACCCGGTGGGCATTGATTCGCCGGGGGGTCGTCATGATCAGGAAGGGTATGTGGGAGGAAGCCAGCAAGGATCTGCATAGCGCCGCCTCGATATCCGGCGACCCGCTCGCCAGGGTTGAGATTGCGGATCTGCGCAAGGCTCTGATGATGAAGTATGGCGGAGAGGAGCGGTTTATCGATGAAGAAGCGAGTGCTCTGCTCTTTGATATCAAGCAATCGTCGCCTGTTGGTGCTCAAATTGCGCGCGCTGTCGCCCGGGCAATGGTGTGGCGCATCCGTCTTTCCTTGCAAACCGGGAAATTCTCACAAGCATTCAGGCTTGCTTCACTTGTGTTGCGTCTGAGTGTGCCCAGCGGGCTCGCTCCTCGGGAGGTTCCGTCCTCCTATGCCGGAAGGTAGACCTGTTATGGCCCGGAGTTTTTCATGAGCCCTAACCTGCTTAAAAAAGCTGGACAGGCTGTCGCGCTCAACGCGATTGCAAACTGGGTCACACTGATCGGGTCCCTGCTTTCAATCGTCGTTATCGCCCGCATCCTGACGCCGGACGACTACGGCGTGTTTGTGATGGCGCTTGTGATCGTGACCCTGCCGGATGCGATCGCATCCGGAACGTTGGGTGACGCCCTCGTTCAGCGCAAGGAATTGCGGCCGGGACATCTGAACTCGGTTTTCCTTCAGTCGTTCCTGTTTTCGATCGTCTCATGGGGAGTGCTCATCCTTCTGGCACCCCTGATCGCCAGGGCCTACGGCGAGCCATCTGTGGTGCCGGTTTTGATCACTACTGGCGCTGTTCTGCCGATTGGTGCTGTAATTGCTGTCCCGGCTGCGATGTTGCGGCGGGAGTTACGATACAAGGAAATCACGATCGTTGATATTCTTGGCACCGTAACGGCCGCTGTGATCGGGGTCGTCATGGCCCTGATGTGGCGAAACGAATGGGCGCTGGTGGGAATGGAGCTGTCCCGACGCATCGTGCGCCTGGTCGGTTTTCTTTTCTTCGCGCGATGGGTGCCCAAAGTGCAATCCAGCTGGCTGGATTTCAAAGAGCTGATCAATTTCAACCTCGTCAATGGCACAGGGAATATCCTTCAGACATTCGACCAGATGCTGCCAAAAACCCTGATCGGCATGACACTCGGATCCCATGCGGTTGGCGTGTTCAATTTGCCGACCCGTCTGTTCCAGCAGGCCAACCAGGCCTTGATTGCACCGTTCGCCGCTGTTGCAATGCCAGTTGCGTCGGCCATGCAGGATAGCCGTGAAAATCTGCATCAGGCCATGGATAGTGCAATCCGGATGTCTGCGTTGCTGGCGTATCCGACCTTCATGGGCGCTTTTGTGGTCGCACCTGTCGCTATACCGGTTGTATTCGGCGAACAGTGGACGCCGAGTGTACCGATTTTCCAGATCTATATGGTGATTGGCTTGCGCGCGCCCATCACAGCGATTGTGATGGGGGTCTTCCGTGGCGTAGGCCGGCCGGATGTCGTCGCGTGGATCACTCTGACATCCATTATCGCGACATCTGTGCTGCTCGCCCTTACTTATCAGTATGGTCTGGTTGCCATTGCTTTCGCCTTGCTTGCGAAACAGGTCATCACGTTCATCCTCAGTACCTGGATGATCCAGCGCGTTGTCGGCTTCAGCGTTGTTCGCCAGCTGGTGGCCGGTTCTTCCGCTTTCTTCGCCTCTTGTGTCATGGGCGTGGTGGTTTGGCTCTTCATGGATTTTATGCCAGATGGTGCGAACCCGCTGCTTCATGTCATCGCCACGGTAGTAGTCGGCGCGCTGGTCTATCCTGTGGCGCTTTACTTCTTCATGCCAAGGCTTGGGCGGCATATCCTGCGAGCGGTGCGTATACTCTTGTCAGGCCAGCCGCGCGAAGCATTGAAAACCGTTCGCGGTGCCCTGGCAGGGCAGGGCGGCTGACCGTCGGCAAATACATCGCCGAATTTTCGATCTGGAATGAGCGGCTCGAGACATGGGTGACAGATT
>NZ_AWFE01000067.1:0-63124 GCF_003263315.1 Hyphomonas sp. GM-8P | reverse complement strand
ACAGAGCCTCCGGCAAACCCGGGGCGGTTCACATCGATACGAGGGGCGCCAACGCAGTGCGAGCATTTGCCGGCGGCGACCCAGTCGAGTGCCACCAAAACTTTGAGACCCTGTTCGAATACATCGACATCCAGAAGTTGCGGACTCCCAAGGGGCTGGCGTGGCTGAACGCTCAGTACCCATCCCTCACGCAGAACGAGCTGATGATGGAGATGCAGGCCATCCGGATGATGCATTGTACGATATGGACTGAAGGCGTGCGCGAAATCGTTTCAGCGGTGGATTCAGCCGTCAAATTCATCGTCTCGGATCACCCGGTTACGGTGTTTAATCCCGGCGCACCGCCAGGCTCTAAGACCTGCGCTTATCCTCACGAGCCCGGCATCGAATTGAAAGGCACCCAAACACTGTTCCCGTTCGATCGCGATCACTGCCTGATCCTGACCAATCTCGAGTTTGCAGAGGATCCGACAACTGACCCTTTGACCAAGCGAACCTTTCCCCGCCGCTTCAGAACTTCAATGGTGCGCACCGACGCCTTCATCCGGAGTCGGAATCTGACGACTGAGGAGGTCGAGGCAATCAATCGGATCATTCGCACCCGGGCCCATAAATTCGTTGCCGCCGGTGAAGAGACGTGGCTGCCTGAACCAGTCACGAATGCAAAGAACTGGAAAGCGCTCGGCGAGGTCTTGTTGCCGCCTTCAGATCAGCTATTCGGCTTCGGGGGTGAGATGTATGTCCGCTATGAAAGTGGTGATGTGCACTACCAGGACGCCTTCGGGCGCACTGAGAAGGAGCGCGAATTTCTCAAAAAGCCACCTATCGAAAAAGAGCTGAAACCGCGTGATCTCTGCGGGTGCGGGTCTGACAAAGTCTATGCCGATTGTTGCAAGCGGAAACCCGTGCACTTACGGCCCACCTGGTGTGAGCTCAGCATCCGGGAACGAAACTTGGCGCTGTTTCGTGGAATCGAGAACATCCTGGGGTTTCGACCGGACCAAGACTGGACCGAGGTTCGTCAATCGATCACGGATGAAAAGATTAGCAAGATTTATTCAGTGTACGAGGCCATGTGGCCGATGGAAACCGATTTGTTGGCCCTGCTACCAAAGCCAGACGGCTCAGCGCGAGCGGTCTACACCGGCATGCTTGACGCAACCAAAATCACTGAAACCGGCTTGGGAGCATCACTTCTCTTCGGCGAGCTGCTAATCCAACATCCATTCGTCAATCCACGGGTGATGGCGGATAAGTACAACCCGGTCAAAAACCCCAAAGCCTACCGCCAAGAAGTCTTGAAGAGCGTTTTGTTCTTCATGCAAGTCATGCCCCTCGTTGAAGCCGGCATAGTCAATCTTTTCCCGGATCCTTGGGATTTCGATTACCATCTGCGTCAACAGACCCTGCACCTCGCTCAAGAGCGCTGGAGCGTTCTCAAGCCGCTTATTCCCAAAGAGGATAGCGGATTTGAAGAATTGGCCTCGGCTGAGTTTCGCAGAACGCTGTACCAGCTCTCCGAAGACGGACAGCGCGCTATGTTCAAGAGGCACGCACCGCAGATGGGGCCGGAAGAGATCGAAAGGATGTTGGACGGAATGCGGGCGCTCAAAGAGGAAGACCCTTTTGCTGTCTTACAGGAGGGCGCCTATCTCGACAGCGGCGAGGAAGGCGCTCAGCTTGCAGCATTCAAGCTGGCGCCGAATTTCGAGATGGCGATGTACGTGGCCCAAGCGACGGGCGCAGCGATCATCACCGACCATCCTCTGCGCTGGAAGGAAATCCTGTTCACGATCCTGACGCGAGACGGAGACGCACTCCACAATCTTCCAGGCCTGGCAAAGGCGATCAGATCGACAAGCTTTTCGATCGCGCAACATTATGGTGAGATTTTCGAGTGGTGGCTTGAAAAGCGGCCGCGGCCTCATGTGCCCGTTCTGCGAGATGCCTACAGATACCTTTCTCGAGTGGATGCGAGGGGTGTGAAGCCAAACTTTGAGCAGAGATTGGCGGTACAATTCGCACGGGCGCACAAGGAATATGAGACTGCAATTGCAAAAGCCGACCTCATGCGTCAAGAGGCGCAGATTCAATGCGCCTTCCCGAAAGGCGGAATCCATGACAGCACGATTACGCGACTTTTGTTGATGTCGAGTTCAGAGCACCACACTCAAAGTGTACCGATGGCGTTTTACTTCAACTCAAAGCGCCAAAATTACCGATCGCAGTGATCGGAGGGTGGACTGGAAGCGTGGTCTTATATGGCAGATATGCACTTGGACAAACGCGAACATAACCTTTGAGGCTCCGGCCCGCTTAGGTCTCCTTTCGGGGTTTTCCAGCCGAAGCACCCGGTAGTAACGTGGACTTCTGCGTCGACCTTAGCGCACGTGTCCGGCATGAACGCAATCGACCGAATCCGTCGCAGGATCACAAAAGTTCTGGAGGCCACTGAAGATGCCTGCGGGCAGGCCGTAGAGGCTCAGCTGCCTGTTCTTCCAGACCACAAACGCCTCCAGGAAATCCAAGCCCTCGGCGCCCTACTCGACAAGGCAAAATCTCACTGCGACAAAGCCGAGGCCGCCATGCTGAAATATATCCGTTTACAGAACGAATAGACTAGACTGCAACCTTATTCCGAGCATTGGTAATTCTGCCGCGGGCAACGCCGCGGACGCCCGCCAGACCACCGGGCCTTCGGGTCGTGGAAGCACTGACCGCTTCCTCACACCCGAAAGGAACCTCAATGACCAACCGCAAATCCAACCCCGCCGCACCGAAACCCAAAGCCAAGGTTTCAAAGTCTGATCAGGTCAAAAGCCTTCTCGCCAAACCAGAGGGCATGACCATTGAAGTCCTCTCCAAGAAACTCGGCTGGCAGACGCACACAACTCGCGCTGCGCTCACCCGCCTGAAGCAGGCTGGAGTCGAAGTGGAAAAGCTGGAGCCTGCAGACGGATCGCGGCAATCCCGCTACCGGATTGCCGGAGCGAAGAAATGACGTCCGCGGCCGAAGTTCAGGATCTTTCTCGCGCCAATCTGGTCGATCGCTACCAGCGGCTACTTGAAACACCAACGCCGAAGGGCCTCAGCACACCCCTGCTCCGCCGGATCGTCGCCTTCGAAACCCAGGCCGCTGAACGCGGCGGCCCGGGCCTTCGTCTCAGGAAGCGGCTTAAGTCGATCGCCGATGAGGACCCAGCAATCAGTCCTGCCGTCCACCTCAAATCCGATGCCCGACTCGTCCGCGAATGGAACGGCGTCACGCATGTCGTGGATCGGATCGGGAATGGCTTCACCTACCGCGGCAAGACCTACCGGTCGCTCTCCGCCATCGCAAAGGAGATCACCGGCGCCAAATGGTCCGGGCCCCGCTTCTTCGGCCTAAAGAGGGCGGCATGACAAAGCCCGAGCGCCGAACCATCCGCTGCGCCATCTATACCCGCAAGTCGAGCGATGAGGGCCTGGACCAGACTTTCAACTCACTCGATGCCCAGCGGGAAGCTTGCGAGAGCTACATCTCCAGCCAGAGACATGAAGGCTGGAAGTTGATCCCCGCACATTATGATGACGGCGGACTATCCGGCGGAAATCTGGAGCGTCCTGCGCTTCAACAGCTTCTGGAGGACATTGCGGATGGCAAGGTCGACCTGGTCGTTGTCTACAAGATCGACCGGCTCACCCGGTCGCTTTCGGACTTTGCCAGACTGGTCGACCGCTTTGATGAGGCGGACTGCTCCTTCGTCTCCGTGACCCAGTCGTTCAACACGTCGACGAGTATGGGGCGCCTGACGCTGAATGTGCTGCTCTCCTTTGCCCAGTTCGAACGAGAGGTCACGGCGGAACGCATCCGCGACAAGATCACCGCCTCGAAGAAGAAGGGCTTCTGGATGGGCGGCCTGCTTCCTCTGGGATATGACCGGCATCCGGACCCGAAAATGCAGACGCTTGTGATCAACGAGACGGAGGCCGAGATCGTCCGGGATATATTCCGTCTCTACGATCAGCATGGCTGCCTGCGTCAGGTCGAGCGAGACGTCATCGCTTGTGGCTACCGGTCCAAGCGGCGGACCTTCAGCGATGGCAAGGTGACGGGTGCGAAACCTCTCAATCGCGGACAAATCAACTTCATTCTGCGTAACCCAGTCTATATCGGCCGCATCCGCCATAAGCAGGAATCCCATGAGGGCCTGCATGACGCGATCGTCGAGCAGGAGCTGTGGGACCGGGTCCGGGAACAACTCGACCGGAAGTCACCGGGGAAAATCCGCTCGCGGTCCAGGTCGGGCGCATTGTTGACCGGACGGATCTTTGACGAGACGGGGGACTTCCTGACCCCGACACATTCCCAGAAGGGCAGTCGCCGGTATCGCTACTATGTCTCGGGTCGGCTGCTGGCAGGATCACCAACGGATGCTACCGGATGGAGGCTGCCCGCAAAGCAGCTGGAAGACGCTGTGAGCGAGACGGTCTTCCGGCATATCGACGGTGACGTGTCGCGGCTCCTCAGCAGTCCAACGCCGTTGCTACTTGAAAGCCTGAAGAGCGAACTCGGTAGGTTCTCCCGGAACATGGCAGCGGACCTGGTCGAGCGGGTTCAGGTCTCGGTCGGGCAGTTGGACATCACACTGTCTGCGAATGCGATCGCTGAATGGCTCGGGGTCCCGGAAGAAGAAATTGACGGTACCCGGCTTCGGCTTGAAGTGCCATTTGGTATCAGGCGGCGCGGGAAGGAGCCGAGGCTGGTATTTGGGGCGATCCATACGGCCCCGGATCCGAAGCTGATCCGGATGATTGCCCTGGCGCATTCCTGGCTGGAGGAAATTAAATCCGGCACCCTCATGAAGGACATCGCCAAGCGTTATGGATGGCAGACGCTCATGCTCCGACAGCGCATCCAGCTCGCGTTCCTTTCACCCGCAATTGTCAGCGCTATCCTGGAAGGCAAGCAGCCTGAGGAACTGACGCTGACGCAGCTCGTGACATCTGACATTCCGCTGGATTGGGACGAGCAATCGACGATGCTGGGGTTTGAAGTGGCTCCCTGATACCGGCAATCCGGTTCCCTGTTCTCCAAAAACAATTCCCTGCTTGTCGTCGGGATATTCCCTGTTCCTTGAGTAGGGAGTTCTCCCGAAACCCACTGATTTTACGCGTGTTTCCAGGAGCGCTCCGGAGTGCTTCCCTGTTAATTTGCGAAATTTCCCTGTAAATCGCGGGTTATCAGGGAAAACCGGCCTAAGGGTACTGTTGCATTTGGCGATTGGAGACGACGGCCGACTTCGGGCGCGAAATCTACCCTGTTCCGGAAACGGAGACGCAGCCCTGGCGCCAAAGCCCACTGTGTGTGGGGCTTTGCGCGGAAGCGACGGTACTTTTCTCTGTTTGGGGGTGTGGCTGGCGGAGAGAGAGGGATTCGAACCCTCGGAACCCTTGCGAGTTCACTAGTTTTCGAGACTAGCCTATTCAACCACTCTAGCACCTCTCCGCGCCGGTGTTGAAGCGCCGTCACCTATAATGACTGCGCGCGGATTTCAACCACCTGAAAACGCCTGAAGATGATATTTGACAGCGCTGCCGCTTTAGTGTTTACCCCCCGCTTCAGGCGCGGGGCCGGTGACGGCTCCCGTGCATATCCCGTTTATTTCCATGCCGGAAGGATGAGACCCATGTTCGCGGTCATCAAGACAGGTGGCAAACAATACAAGGTCGCTGAAGGCGATACGATTGTTGTCGAAAAGCTTAATGCCGAAGCTGGCAAGGATGTGGTGTTCGATACCGTCCTCATGCTGGGCGAAGGCGCAAATGTTACCGTTGGCGCGCCCGTCGTGGCCGGCGCCGCTGTGACCGGCGAAGTTGCTGAGCAGACCCGTGGTGACAAAGTCATCACCCGCAAGAAGCGCCAGCGCCAGACCTACCGCCGCACGATCGGCCACAAGCAGCACCTGACCGTGGTGAAAATCACCGGAATCAGCGCTGACGGTGCCAAGAAGCCGGCGAAAAAAGCCGCTGCCAAGACGGAAGACGCCCCGAAGGCTGAAGCCGTTGCTCCGAAAGCAGAGGCAGCTACCGCCCCGACCGCTGAAGCTGGCGCAGCTGACAACCTCAAGAAGCTGACCGGTATCGGCCCGGCACTTGAGAAGAAGCTGAATGGCGCAGGCATCACCACCTTCGCCCAGATCGCTGCCCTTACCGATGCTCAGATCGCCGAGCTGGAAGAGCAACTCAGCCTTTCCGGCCGCTTCGCCAAGGACGGCTGGGTCGAGCAGGCAAAAGAACTCGCAAAAGACGCATAAGGCCTGTATAAGGCCCTCCGCTAAAGGATCAGGAGCAAACCATGGCTCATAAGAAATCAGGTGGTTCGTCCCGTAACGGCCGCGATTCGAATCCGAAGTATCTCGGTGTGAAGAAGTTCGGTGGCGAGCACGTCATCCCGGGCAACATTCTCGTGCGTCAGCGCGGCACCCAGAAGTGGCCGGGCAAAGGCGTCGGCATGGGCCGCGATCACACCCTGTTTGCGCTCACCGAGGGCAAGGTCGAGTTTGCGAAGAAGGCCAAGGGCCGCGTCTACGTAAACATTGTACCGGTGGCGGAAGCAGCAGAATAGCGGCTGACAGCGCGGCCGCGGGAACGTGGCCGGATCGCACCAGACGATCAGTTTCCAGGGGGAGGCAGGCCACTGTCTCCCCCTTTTTCAATGCCTCCCCTGCCCGCTTACGACTCAGGAAGGAGTCACAGCATGTGCGCAGCCATAACGACCGACAGATTCGCCCTGCGGCGGCTCCGCGTGGACGATGCACCGACGATCACTGACCTGGTGAATGATCCGAAGATCTACCGTATGGTCGCCCGGATCCCGCCGCACCAGACGGTGGCCCAGTCTGCCGAATGGATCTCCAAGCATCCGGCCCGCCGGGAGCGGAATGCGGCACACATCTTTGCCATCGAACAGGCCGGTGAACTGATCGGCATTGTCGGCGCAGAGAGGGACGAGCTGCAGCTGCCATTCGAAATCGGTTACTGGCTGGCTCCGGCTGCCTGGGGCAAAGGCATCATGACGGAAGCCGCAGGCGCGCTGATCCAGTGGCTGCGCGAACGGGGCGAGCGCGGCTTTGTTTCGGGCTATCTGGCGGACAACCCTGCCTCCGGCCGCGTGCTTGAAAAGCTGCAGTTCATGAAGGCCGACCGGCGCCCCATTTTCTGTATGGGCCGCGGCGAGCGTGTCGACCATTTCGACATGGCGCGTGTCGGCTGATACACGTAAGAGAGCATCATGAAGTTCCTCGATCAGGCCAAGGTATATATTCAGTCCGGAACGGGCGGCTCAGGCTGTGTCTCCTTCCGGCGTGAGAAGTATATCGAATATGGCGGCCCGGATGGCGGCGATGGCGGCCGGGGCGGCGATGTCTGGGCCGAAGCGGTCGAGGGGCTGAACACGCTGATCGACTACCGCTACCAGCAGCACTTCAAGGCAAAGCGCGGCGGGCACGGCATGGGCAAGCAGCGCACCGGCGCGAAGGGCGACGATGTTGTGCTGAAACTGCCCGTTGGCACGCAAATCTTCGAGGAAGACCAGGAAACCCTCATCGCGGACCTGACAGAGGTCGGCCAGCGCGTGCTGCTCGCGCAAGGCGGTAATGGCGGCTGGGGCAATATGCGCTTCAAATCCTCGACCAACCAGGCCCCGCGCCGCGCCAATCCGGGCGAGGAAGGCGAAGAGGCCTGGATCTGGCTGCGCCTGAAACTGATCGCCGATGCGGGCCTGATCGGCCTGCCGAATGCCGGCAAGTCCACCTTCCTGTCGGCGGTGACGGCGGCGCACCCGAAAATCGCGGACTATCCGTTCACAACGCTTCACCCCGGCCTCGGCGTCGTGGATCTCGGACCCGGCACGCGCTTCGTTCTGGCGGACATTCCGGGCCTGATTGAAGGTGCTGCAGAGGGCGCCGGTCTCGGCCACCGCTTCCTCGGCCACGTGGAACGCTGCAAGGTGCTGCTGCACCTGATCGACTGCACACAGGACGATGTCGCGGGCGCCTACCGCACAATCCGCGGCGAGCTCGAAGCCTATGACGAGGAACTGGCCCAGCGGCCGGAAATCGTCTGCCTCAACAAGATTGACGCGCTGACGCCGGAACTCGTCGAGGAGCAGGCAAAGCAGCTCGCCACCGAATACAAGGGCAAGCCCCTGCTCATCTCGGGCGTCACCGGCCAGGGCGTGAAGCAGGCGCTTTACGAGATCGCCCGCCACCTTGGCATCCAGGCTGAACTGGAAGCTGAAGAGAATCCGGACACGGACGACAGCTGGACACCGCTTTAAGGCCTAGTGGTGGTGCGGTTCCGTATTGATCGCGCCACACTTGCCGCACTTCACGATCACGCCATGCGCATCATGATGAGCCACATCCACCAGCAGCGTCGTCTTGCACCGTCCGCAGCGATAGGTCTCGTCCCCTCCGCCTTCGCGCAGCGGCGTGCCCGCCGTGTGCTCCAGCACTTCGTGACCGGCGGCCTGTTCGGGTGTGATCAGGATCATGTTGAACTGCGGCATGGGTACCTCTCTTTTGGCTCCACTGAGGCGCAACGGCTTGCCTTGTCAACGCTCGACTTTTTTCTTCCGGCAAAGCCCGCACTCATGTATCGCTGCGCGCCATGACAGCTGACGCCCTCGCCCATGCAAAACGCATCGTCGTTAAGACCGGATCGGCCCTGATCGCCGAGGACGGGCACCCCCGTCATGCCTGGCTGGAGAAGCTGGCCGCCGACATCGCAACCTGCAGGGCACGCGGGCAGGATGTGATCCTCGTGTCTTCCGGCGCGGTGGCGCTCGGCCGGGCAGAACTCGGCTCGGCGGGCACGGCCCGGCTCGACCAGAAGCAGGCCGCTGCCTCGATCGGCCAACCGCGCCTGATGGCCGCTCTCGCTGCCGCCTTCGTGCCGCATGGGCTGACCGTCGGCCAGGCGCTGCTGACGCCGACCGATACGGAAATCCGCCGCCGCTGGCTGAACGCCCGTGCGACACTGGAAACTCTGCTGGAAGCCGGCATTGTTCCGGTGATCAACGAGAATGACACCGTCGCGACGGAAGAGATCCGCTACGGGGACAATGACCGCCTCGCCGCGCGGGTCGCCCAGATGATGGGCGCGGATTTGCTGGTCCTCCTGTCGGACATCGACGGTCTCTACACTGCTGACCCGCGCAGCAATCCGGACGCAACGCATATCGACGTGCTGGACGCACTGACGCCCGAGCATGACGCCATGGCGACCGGGGCGAATGCCTCGGCCGGGGTCGGCTCAGGCGGCATGGTCACCAAGCTCGCGGCGGCGCGCATTGCGCATGCCGCAGGCTGTTCCACCGTGATCACGATCGGCAACCGTGAACACCCGCTGCTGGCCCTTTCCGAAGGCGCCCGGGCGACGCTGATCCGCGCCAACATAACCCCCGCTCGCGCTCGCGAAGCCTGGCTCGCCGGACACCTGCAGCCGGAAGGCTTCATCAAGGTGGACAAGGGCGCCGCCCGCGCCCTGAAAGACGGCGCCAGCCTGCTGGCCGTCGGCGTCACCGGCGTGGACGGGAATTTCGACAAGGGCGCCGCGGTCGCCATCAAGGGGCCGGACGGCAAGATTGTCGCCCGCGGGGTCACAGCCTACTCCGCCGCCGACATCCAGCGCATCGCCGGGCGCCAGAGCGACGAGACCGAGACCATTCTCGGCTATCGCGGCCGCCCTGCCATCGTCCACCGCGACGACATGGTCCGCACATGACCGCCGTCCGATTACGGCCCGCGACTGAAGCCGACATCCCCGCCCTTGTGGCGCTGGAGCAAAACTTTCCCGAGGACGATCGTTTCCCTGTCCGCACCTGGCGGCGCCTGCTGCGCGGCCAGTCAATGGCCTATGTCGCTATTTCAGATGGCGAAATCTGCGGTGCGGCCGTCTACCTCTACCGCACAGGGACGAAAGCGGCCCGGCTCTACTCGCTGACCGTCGCGCCAGACCACCGCGGGAAGGGCATCGCATCGGCGCTTATGGCCGCCGGGGAGGCCGATGCAGCCCGCCGGGGCTGTAACCGGGTGCGCCTGGAAGTCCGCCAATCCAACGCCACTGCAATCCGGCTTTACGAACGCCACGGATTCCGCGTAATGGCGCAATTACCGTCTTACTATCCGGACGGGGAAACAGCAGCCCGGATGGAAAAGCCCATCCAACTCTGAGGCATAGCAGATTCATGACCGACTGGGTCATTCTCGTTGAAAACGCGAACGATATTTCCCAAGCCGAGACGCCGCACAAAGTGCTCCGCGTCGCCGACTATATCACCAGGCCGGCCCTGTTCGCCGGACGGCGCCCCTATATCCTGAACCTCTGCCGCTCCTATGGCTATCAGTCGGAAGGCTATTACGCCTCCCTTCTGGCCGAGGCGCGCGGCCACCGCGTCAGCCCCAGCGTGCAGACCATGGTCGAGCTTTCGGCCAAGGGCCTCTACAATCACGCCCTGCCCGACCTTGGCGAGCGGCTGCGCGAAGCCCGTGCCAAGGGCGCGCCGGAAATCGAGAGCCTGTTCGTTGCTTTCTCAAAGCCCGAAACAGCCGGCTATGAGCGGCTCGCCCGTGAAGTCTCCGACTGGTTCCGCGTACCGGCGCTGGAGGTCGAGTTCGACGCAGATGCTCCGCATGGCATCGCCCGTGTGCGGATGGTGCCACCGCAGAAATTGAAAGGCGAGCGGCGCGATTTTTTCCTCCGCGCCATGGAGACCTATACCAGCGGACGGATCAGCGAGCCGAAAACCAAGGCACCCGCCAAGTGGGCCCTCGCCGTTCTGGTGGATCCGAACGAGAAACACACTGCCCCGTCGAAGCCAGCCTCTATCAAGCGCCTCGCCGACGTCGCCGCAAAGATGGGCGTTGAAGTTGAGATCATCGAGCCGTCGGACCTGACCAGTCTCGCCGAGTTCGATGCCCTGTTCATTCGCGCAACGACGCAGATCAACAACTACACCTACAAGTTCGCCCGCCGGGCGGAGCAGGAAGGCATGCCCGTCATCGACGACACGCATTCCATGATTCGTTGCACGAACAAGGTGTATCTCAAAGAGATTCTGGAGAAGGCCGGACTACCCATTCCGCAGACGGAGATCCTTGACGAGAAGTCAGACCTGGAAGCCGTGTTCAACAAGCTCGGCTCGCCGGTCGTTCTGAAGACACCGGATGGATCATTCGGCTCCAACATGGTGAAAGCCAAGACGCTGGAAGAACTCAAGGATGGCGTAAAGGCCATGTTCGAGACGACTGCGCTCGTCATCGCGCAGGAATTCGTGCCGACGAAGTTCGACTGGCGCATCGGCGTGCTGAACGGCGAGCCCCTCTATGCCTGCCAATACCGGATGGCGCGCGGCCACTGGCAGATCGTGAAGCACGGGCCGGGCGGCAAGACGACCGAAGGCGGGTTCAAGACTGTCGCCGTCGAGGATGCCCCGCCGGACATTGTGGACGCCGCCGTGCGCTCCGCCCGCCTCATCGGCGACGGCCTCTATGGTGTGGACCTGAAAGAGACCGACCGGGGCGTAATGATCATCGAGATCAATGACAACCCGTCGATCGACCATGATGTCGAAGGCGCCATCCTGAAGGATGAACTGTGGCGCCGCCTGATTTCCTGGTTCTCCACACGCCTCGAACAGCGCATGGGCCGGATCGCCTAGAACCGGCCACCGCCGCTCACGACTTTTTTGTAGACCTCTTCCGTCATCGGCTCGTAGCGGTCTTCTTCGGCATTGTAGACGTAGAGCGGATCACGCACCTGGTGAGGATCGAACCCGTCCTTGACCAGTTCGAACTTGCGATACTTGAAGGTGCCGGTCGTCTCCGGCTCTTTCTGCACGCGCAGGAAGACCGGGATGGCATATCCCGGCAGGCGTTCTGCCAGCAGCCGGTGGAGGCCAGCTATGTCGAGTTCATCCGACGCCGTGATTGCCGCCATGCCCGCTTTGCCATCGGCGCCGGGCACGGCAATTCCATAAACATTGGCCGTCTCCACACCCTGGATATGTGAAAAGGCTTCGCCGACCTCATTCGTGGCGACGTTTTCGCCCTTCCAGCGGAAGGTGTCGCCGATCCTGTCGACGAAATAGACATAACCGTCCTTGTCCTTCCGCATCAGGTCGCCCGTGCGGAACCACATGTCGCCCTTTTCGAAGACATCGTGCAGCACCTTGCCTTCGGTATCGCGCTTGTCGGTATAGCCTTCGAACCGGGTGCGGTTGTCGTCGCCGATCCGGCCCAGCACTTCGCCAACTTCATCCACGCCAGCCCGAATGCAGAACCCGTCTTCGCCGCGAACCGGCTGCTCGGTTTCCATGTCCGGCGTCACAAAGGCCACATGGGCAAACGGCTTCTTCATCCATGGCGGGATGCGGCCGCAGGCTCCGATCTTGCCGTCAATGTTCAGGAGGCTGACATTGCCCTCGGTTGAGCCGTAGAATTCCTTGAAATCCGACACGCCGAACCGGTCTGCAAAACGTGCCCATACATCCCCTCGCAGGCCATTGCCGAAACCGCCGCGGATCTGGTGTGCCTTGTCGGCTGGTCCCGCCGGCTGGTTCAGCAGGTAACGGCAGATTTCACCGATATAGACGAACAGGGTCGCCCCGTTCAGCGCCGCCTCGTTCCAGAACCGACTGGCGGAGAATTTGCGCTCCAGGATCAGGCTTGCCCCGCTCATCAGCGCCGCGCCCACGGCGCAGACGCCGCCGGTCGCGTGATAGAGCGGCAGCGCCTCCAGGATACGGTCCTTTGGGGTAATCTCGCACGGGCCGATGAAGTTGCGCATCAACGTGCGCACCCGCGCATGGGTCAGCTTCGCCGCCTTTGGCATACCGGTCGTGCCGGACGTGT
The DNA here is from genome assembly GCF_003263315.1 of Hyphomonas sp. GM-8P. Lineage (NCBI taxonomy): Bacteria > Pseudomonadati > Pseudomonadota > Alphaproteobacteria > Hyphomonadales > Hyphomonadaceae > Hyphomonas > Hyphomonas sp. GM-8P. The sequence continues at coordinate 50,228 of NZ_AWFE01000067.1, read as the reverse complement.
AGACAAAGAGGCAGGTATCCTTGCCCTTCAAGCCCGCACGGCGCAGGCGTGTCGGACGGTGTGTGGGCATATCCTTCAGGTCAGCCCGAATGTCTCGAAAGACGGGGCTGTTAAACGACCAAACGTCGAGCGGCTGCTCCAGACAAGGCTGCGCAGTGTGAACGGCGGCCTCGAACCCTGTGCCGGTGATCAGTTTCCGCGCGCCGACAATGTTGAGGCTGTAGGCCAGCGCCTCGCCATCGAGATTGGTGTTCACCAGCGCCGTGATGACGCCCACCTTCGACAGGCCGACCCAGGCCGCGACATAGTCCGGCCGGTTCTCCATCAGCAGCGCGACCACATCGCCCTTCTTCAGGCCCCGCTGCAGCGCCCAGTGGGCATACTGGTTCGCGCGGGCATCGAACTCGGCATAGGTCGTCAGGCGGCCCTCAAAGCGGAAAGCGATGCGGATCTCGTGCTCATCTACAGCTCGCTCGAAATCATCCGGCACGAGGAAATCGCTGTCGGGCGAGATCCCCTTTGTCCATTTCAGGAGGCTCAGCGCCCCCGTCAGGAACTTTGCGTCTCGCTGCAGATTTGACAGGGCCTTCATCGACAACCGCCTTGCACACCACCAGAATGTCGTTAGCGCACACTGTAATCGAACAGGGTGAACGGCCCGGTTCGGGAATCGTTGAAATTTCATCGATTTGCCCGCACACAGGCCCATAAACAGGCAGGGATTGCATCTGCGGCACGGTTCTGTATCTGCTGCAGTGCACAATGGGAGGCAAACAAGAATGACTGATCCGGTAGGCGATCTGCTGGCCCTGCTCGATATCGAGCGGCTCGAAACTGACCTTTTCCGCGGCCAGAGCCCGGATGAAGAGGAAAGCCAGCGCGTTTTCGGCGGGCAGGTCATCGCGCAAAGCCTCGTGGCCGCCTATCGCACTGTGCCGGAAGACCGGCCATGCCACTCACTGCACTGCTATTTCATCCGCCCCGGCGACCCGAATGTGCCCATCATCTACCAAGTCGACCATTCCCGCGACGGCGGCAGCTTTACCACACGGCGCGTCGTCGCGATCCAGCACGGCAAGCAGATCTTCAACTTCGCCGCCAGCTTCCAGGTGGTCGAAGAAGGCTGGCACCACCAGCATGACATGCCTGAGGTTCAAGGCCCGGAAACGCTGGGTGACCGCATCGAATGGCGCCGCAAGTTCGCCGAGAAAGTGCCGGAGCGCCATCGCGGCCATTTCCTGCGTCCCCGTCCGATCGAGATGCGCGAAATCGATCCGCTGGACCCGCTGAAGCCGGAAAAGGCCAGCGACCAGCAGAATCTCTGGTTCCGCGTCGCCCGCGAGATCGACGAGGCGCCGTGGCTGCACCACTGCCTGATGGCCTATGCCAGTGACATGGCGCTGCTCGGCACCGGCAACCGCCCGCACGGCATTTCCTGGATGACCGGAGAGCTGATGTCCGCCAGCCTCGACCATGCCATGTGGTTCCACGCACCCATCAAGTTTGACGATTGGCACCTCTATTCCATGGACAGCCCCTATGCCGGCGGTGCGCGCAGCTTCAATCGCGGCTCCATTTACTCCCAGGACGGCCGCCTCGTGGCCAGCGTCGCCCAGGAAGGCCTGATGCGCCCGGCCCGGAAAAAGCGCTGATCACTGTTCGCAACCGCGAAAAGGACTTGCACCGGCGGGCGCGATCATTACACCGGGAGTCCGGAGCGTAGCGCAGTCTGGTAGCGCATCTGGTTTGGGACCAGAGGGTCGTAGGTTCGAATCCTATCGCTCCGACCATTTTTTTCAGGCGGCCTACAGGGACAGGCAGATGCAGGCGAGAATTTACAAGCCCTCCAAGAGCGCGATGACGTCGGGCCGTGGCAAGACCAAAGCTTGGGTGCTTGAATTCGTTAAGGAAAATGTCCACCGCACTGCAGATCCCTTGATGGGCTGGACCAGCATCGACGACACATCCGGTCAGGTCCGCATGGAATTCGACACCCAGGAGCAGGCCGTCGAATTCGCCAAGCGCGAGGGTATCGCCTTCCGCGTCGAGCCGACACATGAGCGCAAACGCCTTGTAAAGTCGTATAGTGCCAATTTCGACGCCAACCGGAAACAGCCCTGGACGCACTAGTCGCGCATCCGGGTCCGGATTCGGCCCCGTAGCTCAGCTGGATAGAGCATCCGCCTTCTAAGCGGACGGTCGCAGGTTCGAATCCTGCCGGGGTCGCCAGTTCCCCAAAAACACAACCTGTTTGCTGCCCCACACATATGCAGGTTCGGCTGCGCTGCGCGGGCGATTTCGCTTGTCGTGACTTCGCTCCAGGATCCCACCCTCAGATTGTCTACAATATTGTTGACAATCTGAGGGTGGAGCGAAATATTTGGGCATGTCCAAATACGCCCTCAAACCGGATCCTTCGCCGAAGCCCTCGGCGATCAGCATGGTTCACGCCATTATCGAAGGATTGGAGGTTGGCGAATACATACCCGGCCAGCGACTCGTGGAAGCGGAACTCTGCGCACGGTTCGGCGTCGGCCGGCAGGCTGTGCGTGACGCCCTGCAACAGCTCCAGGTCCGGGGCGTGGTGTCCATCACCCCCAATCGCGGCGCCGCCCTTGTGACGCTCACGCCGCAACAGGGTGTCGACACACTCAAAGTTACCGAATTGCTGTTCGGCCTGGCGGCCGAAAGCGCTGCATGTGAAATTGCCAAAGGGGCAAGCAGCGACCGGCTCGCCTTCGCAACGGCCGAGCTGGAACGCCTCCAGAATTCCATGTCGCCTCGCGACTTTGTCACCGCGCGCCGTCAGTTCTACAGCGCGCTCGCTGCCACAGCGAACAATGACGAGCTGTCTCACCTGCTCGCCCGCGTACGGGTTCACGTTCTGCGGGCCCAGTACGGTTTTCTGAGGCTGCGCGGACAGCACGCCTCTGAACTTATCGCTGTCGGAAAAAAGATCCTGGAAGGCGACCCGGCCGGTGCAGGCAAACTGAGCCGGGAGCATGTCCGCAAACTACAAGAAACACTGAAAGAATATGAAAAGGGAGCATGAACGATGAGCTATGACATGGTCATTCGGGGAGGAACGGTTTTCGATGGAACCGGAGGTGCTCCCTACACTGCAGATATCGGTATCCGTGACGGTCGCATCGAGGCGGTCGGATCCATCGATACCAAAGGCGATCGTGAGATTGACGCGTCCAACTACATCGTGACGCCAGGGTTCATCGACATTCACACCCACTATGATGGGCAGGTAACCTGGGAGAACCGGCTGGCTCCTTCTTCAGGCCATGGCGTAACGACTGTCCTGATGGGGAATTGCGGTGTCGGCTTTGCGCCTTGCCGACCTCACCAGCGGGACATGCTCGTCAAGCTGATGGAAGGCGTGGAAGATATCCCTGAAGTCGTCATGGTCGATGGTCTGCCGTGGAACTGGGAAAGCTTTCCCGACTATCTCAATGCGCTGGAAGATCGCGCGCTCGACATCGATGTAGCGACCCAGGTGCCCCACTCCGCCCTGCGCATTTTCGTGATGGGAGAACGTGCGGCCCGCAAGGAAGCGCCGACAGCCGAAGACCTGAAGCAAATGCGGGCGCTTGTCACCGAAGCCATCGCTGAAGGTGCGTTCGGTGTGACGACGTCACGTAACATGATGCACCGGACCAAGGCAGGCGAATTGGCGCCAAGCCTGTATTCGGAGACGGACGAATTGAAGGCCCTGATGGATGGCCTTGTCGATGCCGACGCGGGCGTCTTTCAGCTCATTCCGGCGCCGGATGGTGATGCCGAATCCGAGTTCTCATTGGTGCGTCAGGTCGCCGAGCATGGCCGCCGCCCCATATCTTTTACGCTTCTTGACGTTCCGAACCAGCCGGGGCGCGGCTGGCGAGCTGTGCTTGAAGCACTGGAAGCCGCCCGCGCCGATGGACTGAAAATACGCGGCCAGGTCGCGCCCCGGCCAGTCGGCATGTTCTTCGGTCTCGATCTCAGCCTGCACCCTTTCACCGCCCATCCGAGCTACAGGGAAATCGCCTCCCTGCCGCTGGCAGAGCGCGTCCGCATCATGCGTGATCCGGAGTTCCGCGCAAAGCTGCTTTCGGAAAAAGCCGACGATTCCAATCCCGTCACGCTGAACCTCATCAATGCGTTCCGCGCTTCGCATGAGTGGGACAAGGCACCGAATTACGAGCCGACGCGCGAGGATCGCATTGAATCCCGCGCCAATGCTGCCGGTCAAACTGTCGAAGAGTATGCCTACGACCTCCTGCTGAAGGATGACGGCAAGCGGCTCTTCTACCTTCCCGCTGCGAACTACACCGAAGGCAATCTCAACGCCGTTCGCGAAATGCTGGGCCACCCTGATACAGTCATGGCGCTCGCCGATGGCGGCGCCCACTATGGTCTGATCTGCGATGCAAGTTTCCCGACCTATTTCCTGCAACGCTGGGTACGTGACGCCAAGGAAGAAGAGCGGATCTCCCTCGCCGATGCGATTGCGGAATTGACCTCACGGCCCGCCGACACGGTTGGCTTCACAGACCGCGGACGGATTGCCCCTGGCCTGAAAGCTGATCTGAATATCATCGATTTCGATGCGCTCTCACTTCATGTCCCGACCGTCAATTACGACCTGCCGGCTGGCGGCAAACGCATGAACCAGCTCGCCGATGGATATATTGCGACCCTCGTTTCCGGTGAAATCACCTATTGGCAAGGCGAACAAACGGGCGTGCTACCCGGACGCCTCGTGCGGCGCGGGAAAGAGGCAATTTCAGTTTCGTAACTTGACGAGATCAATCCCAGGAAGTGAAGCGTTCCAGGCAGGCGTGATCGGTGATCTTTTATGCCCGCTTGGCCGCCTTCCCTGTGCGGACAGGCTTCTTCGGTTTGGACTTCGGACTCACTTTCAGACCCTCAACTACGATATCGAGGAAGGCTGCGCGAAAGTCTGCGGCGGGTGCCTCTTCGCCGGGGGTTTCGCCGAACGCAATCTCCACCAGAGGCGCAACATTGAAGTAAGTGACAATGGCGCCATGGAGCAGCATCAGGATCTGGTGTGGCTTGTGGTTTTTGATCTGCCCACTGTCTATTCCTCTTTGAATGAGCCGGCAGAACCCGGTGTAGGACGTCTTCATGACCATGTCGTACAGCCATTCAAGACGCTCACCGCCAGCCTGCCCTTCCAGCAGGATGAACCGGCCCAGTTCGGGCCGCTGAATTGAAACATCGACAATGAGGCCGCAGAGGTACTGGAGCGCCTCGACCGGTTCCATTTGCTCGACAGTTTCCCAATCAGTCGGAATTTCCGATCCGATCTGGGCTGCCAGAGATTGGATTGCCGCGATCCAGAGCTCCGTCTTGCTGCCGAAATGATAATGGATGCTGGGTTGAGACACTCCCGCCGCAGCTGCGATCTGGGTCGTGCTTACGCCGTCATACCCGCAGGTCGAAAAAAGCTCGATCGCAGCCTCGAGGATCTGAGAGTACTGCTCAGTGTATTTTTCTCGCTTCAACATTCATCAGACACTTGAATTGTTTGGTGATTGCAGAACCATACGGCCAGCCGTCCGAAAAAGAAACAGCGCCGAATGAAGAAGCCATGGGCCTTTCATCCGGCGCTGAAGGTGACCCGTCACGTTGGAGGATCCGTCTGATTGGGCAAGAGCCCCGCCTAGAAGGACTTTCGGACGGAGAGGTAAACGGTTCTGGGAGGATTGTACGCGCCCACGACCCCGGCCGACAGCAGGGGCTGAATGAACGAAAACACTTCATAGCGCTCTTCAAACGCATTCTTGACTTCAGCCCTGACTGACCATCCCGACAAGGTGTCGTTCAGTCCGATATGGAAGTCAGCCACCTGGTATTCACCCGTGCCACGCGGCAGGGCCGGGTTTCGGTGGAGTTGATTGGAACTGAAGGACAATCGGCCGCCGGCATTGAGTTCCAGGTTTCCAGATATTGGCCGGATATAGTCTGCACCAATCATTCCACTGACTTTAGGTGCATCAGCGAGCCTGGTGCCCGTAGACTGGCTCTTGGCTTCAAGGAGGCCAATATTACCGTAGGTGGTGAGATTGTCCGTCAGACGGTATCGCGTTTCCAGCTCAAGCCCGTAAGTTTCGGCATCGAAGCTCTGGATGACGAACGCACCGGTGACGCCCACGTTCGGATCAAAGACCGAGTCCTGGAAATCTGTCAGATCAGTGTAGAACGCCGCGGCGCTCATCGTTCCCCGGCCGCCGGCATAACTCCCCTTGGCGCCGATCTCAACAGAGCGCGCGACTTCCTCAGGAATGATAAATGGCTCAGGCGTGAACGAGCCGCTGATGGTCGCATTGTTAAACGCTGCGCTCTTCGTGCCCTGCGCGAAGGAAATGTACGTCATCCAGTCATCATTGATGTCGTAGCTGAAATTCAGGCTGCCATCGACGGACGTATCATCCGTCGTTGTGGTCGGCACGACACCTGCGGCGTTGATCAGCGGATAGATCGAGATTCCTGCGCGCTGATCGACCGGCAGGAAGAAGTCGCCCGGAACTGAAATCGGATCAAGACCGATCAGGTCCAGCAGAGTAACGGAAAAGTCGGCTGTCTTTTCTTCGTATCCGATACGCAGACCACCGCTGACTGAAAATCTGTCCGTAAAATCATGCGTCATCAGGCCGAAAAGAGCATAGGACTCCAGATCCTGATCAAGCAGCGCATTGGACGTGCCCGCGAAGGCAAATCCACCGACGTCGACGCCGCCACTGATCGTGCCGGGCGAGAACCAGGTCTGCAGGCGGATCGTCCGGTCGAATGCCAGGCTCTGGTCCTGATACATGCCGCCAATGAATCCATGCCAGGAATCACCCGAGTAGTTCAGGCGAACCTCCTGGGTGAATTGCTCGAAATCCTCTTCGAACAGCTGGTACCCCTTGGGCTGTCCTGCGGCATCGCTGGAAGAATAGAAGATGCTGGAATAGTTGGAGTAATCCATCACCGAATAGGCGCTGACAGAGGTCAGCGTGAGGGTGTCGGACAGTTCCCAATCAAGGGTCAGGACGGCATCAGTACTATCTTGGGAATCGGCGTCGGCCGGAACGGAAACACCGTCGATGAACGTCGTCGTCGGGTTCAGATTTTTCTCATAAGGCCTTGTCGTATAACCGAAATAGGACACAAGCGCCGGGTTCAACGCCTCCGTCAGCTGGAACGCGTTACCCGTCGTGTCCTGTTCCGAGTGCTGGAGCATGAAAGTCGCGGTCAGCGAATCCGTTGGCTCCGCGACCATGGTCCCGCGAACAATGTAGCGCTCGGTTGCCGGCACATCGTCTCCGCCGGCAAGGTTCTTCACATAGCCGCCCGCATCGGAATACTGGCCGCCGACCCGGAACCGCAATTTGTCACTGGCCGGAAGGTCCGCTGTCGCACCGACCGTGTAGCTTTCATTCTCGAATTCATAGCTACCGTAAACGTCGCCGCCGAATTCGGCACCCGGCTTGCGCGAGACAACGCTGATAGCACCGACGCTCGTGTTCTTTCCGAAGATAACGCCCTGCGCGCCTTTGATGACTTCCACCCGCTCCACATCGAACAAGGAGTCACGATATTGGCGGGCCCGCGGTTTGTAGACGTTGTCCACAAACAGACCAACCGACTGTTCAGCGGTCTGGTTCGCGTTGTTCGTGCCAATGCCCCGAATGACGATCGACGGCAGGTCGCCAGGCGACTGGCTAAAGGTCAGGCCGGGCACGTCCTGGGCGATTTCACTCACTTCCAGGATATTTCGGTCGGCGAGGTCCTGTCCACTCACGACCGAAATTGCGATCGGCGTTTCCTGCAGCGTGGTTTCGCTTTTAGTTGCCGTGACGATCACGACCGACTGCCGGCTCTCGTTTTCCTGGCTGGCGGGCGCTTCGTCTTCCTGAGCGACTGCCACCTGAACACCGGACATGGCCAGCATCGAAAGCACAATGGTGCTGGCACCAAACTTGGATCTATACATTTGACCTCCCTGGTCGCTCGGATTTTATCTGTGAGCTTTATCTGATAAGTCTATAAGCCTTTCCTTGCGGTCGCCAAGCCCCAATTACAAAAATTTTTTCCTCATGAATTGAGAGCCTCATTCTTCCTCCGTACGCTAACATTCATACAGTGACGGGTGATCCTGGCGGGAGGCCTGCACTAACTGTCCCGCCTTCACGCGGCGGAAACTTGTCGTTTGCCAAAACAGCTATTGATCCTGATCGATTTATCAGAATACTTGCACTCAATCCGCCCGCTCGGGGCCTCCCTTTCCATTCAGGAAGGCTGGCATGCCCGCTCAGAAGAGGCCCGGAGTTCAAGGAGGAATCTCATGTCTGCGGTGTCAGAGGCAAGTCATACCCGAAGCAGTTACTACCGATATTACGTGCTGCTTGTCCTGATGATCGGACAAACATTGAGTGTGGTGGACCGTGGTCTCATCTCGGTAGTCATGACGAACATTCAGAATGATTTCCAACTGAACGATACGCAGCTTGGCCTTCTCGGTGGGACAGCTTTCGCCCTGTTTTATGCCGCATTCGGCATACCGATCGCTCGCCTGGCAGACCGGACGAACAGAAAAAACATTTTCGCGGCAGCTGTTACGGTCTGGAGCCTGGCGACCGCTGCATGCGGCGCGGCCAGCGGCTTCGCTTCCCTGTTTCTGGCGCGAATGGGTGTTGGAATCGGAGAAGCTGGCGGCACGCCCTCCAGTCACTCTCTCCTGTCCGACTATTTCACAAAGGTGGAGCTCGGCCGGGCGATTGGATTTCTGTCCATGGGGGGCGCGCTCGGTGTCCTGGGCGGTCACCTGATCGGGACGGCACTCGTCGAGGCTTATGGCTGGCGGATGGTCTTCTACATCACGGGCGTCCCAGGCGTGCTGCTCGGCCTGCTCACCTATATCTCCATACGGGAACCGGAGCGTGGCAGGTTTCTTGAGTCCGGTCTGCGCCGCAGCGGCCAGGCCCCCTTGGGTGACACCATTCGGTCGCTGCTCCGCAACAAAGTCTATGTCGGAACGGTTGCCGGGCACACATTTGCACTGGTCACCGTGCAGGCGCTGCTCGTTTGGCTCTATCCCCTGATCGAGCGCAATTTCGGCATGCCCAAGACCGAGATTGGCGCCTATGCGGCCGGTGTGCTTCTGTTCTGCGCCATGCCTTCCCTGTTCATCGGCGGCGTCCTTTGTGATTTCATGGCCAAGCGCGACCTGAAATGGATGAGCTGGCTGCCCGCGATCTTCGTCGCTGCATCAATTCCCTTCTATTATCTAATGCTCGGCGCAAACTCACCATTGGTCTTTTTTGCCTTTCTCGGCGCCTTCAACATCTTCATCAATCTTGAAACCGCGCCCGTATTCGCATCGGTTCAAGCCAATTCCGACCCGTCCGAACGCGCCCTGGCTGTCGCCCTGCTCGCCTTTTGCGTCACGATTGTCGGGTATGCCATCACACCTGTTGTCGTCGGAACACTGAGCGACACGGTCTTTTCCGACATGGGGGAGCGTTCGCTGCACGCAGGGCTCGCACTTGTTGGCGTGTGTGCCCTGATTTCGATCTGGTGTTTTCACTATGCCGGCCGTCACGCAATCGACCCGATCTTACCGGTTCCATCAATATGAAACGAAATCATCATTGACGACATTTCCGGCGAACACCTATCAATCAGACTGATAAGTCTATCAAATTCGAGGAGAATCACATGGAACTCGTAAAAACCAAAAGCACCATCACCAGCTACGCTGCGCAGAAAATGATCGAGGCCGCCAAGGCCAAAGCCGAAGAGATGGGCAAACCCATGGTCATCGCCGTTGTCGACGATGCAGGCGCCCTCAAGGCCTATGAACGTATGGACGGCGCCCCATTGCTCAGCGTCGAAATCGCCCAGGATAAGGCCTACACCGCCATCTCCTTCGGCATGGCGACCCATGAGTGGCACGCATTCATCGAGAACGATCCGCCGCTGCTGCACGGCATCGTGAAGACCGACCGCCTTGTCGTTTTCGGTGGCGGCTATCCGGTATTCGTGAACGACGAACTTGTCGGCGGCATCGGCGTCAGCGGCGGTCACTATTCGGACGATATGGAAGTCGCTCAGGCCGGTCTCGCGGCTATCAGCTGACCCACTGGGCAAGGCCGCAGAAAACATAACATCCGGGAGGAACAGCGGATCATGGACTACCAACACCTGATACTTGAACGGGAAGGTCACATCCTGACCTGCCGGATGCACAATCCGCCCAACCAGACGCTCAACACCCAGATGCTCTACGAACTGCATGACATGCTCAATGCGGTTGAGCAGGACGAAGACCTGCGTGTCCTGGTCGTGACAGGCACCGACGATGTGTTCCTGCGCTGGATGGAACTGACCGAGATGCAAAGCCTGGCGCACGGTGAGCGACAAATCGACATCCCGTCGGTCATCAACGCCAACCACACGCTGGCCCGGCGCATTGAAGCCCTCCCGGTCGTGACGATTGCGGCGATCAACGGCAATGTCGGCGGGGGCGGCTGCGAGTTCTCGCTTTCCTTCGACTTCCGCCTGATGAAGGATTCTCCGACGGCCACTTTCGCCCTGCCCCAAAGCAGCTTCGGCCTCGTGCCCGGCGGCAGCGGCGCCTGGTTCGCCTTGAAATACCTTGGCCGGGCGAAGGCGCTGGACATCCTGCTCCATGGGGAATTCCTTCAGCCCAGAACGGCACTGGAACTTGGTCTGATCTCCCGCCTGTATTCGGAAGATGAGTTTGACTCCGAGGTGAAAGCCTTCGCGGAAAAATTCGCGGCTCGTGCGCCGCTCGCCATGCGCGGGATCAAACGCCTCATAAATGCCGGAACCAATCAGGACCAACTGAACTTCATGGCTGAGGAAGCAAAAGAGATCATGAAAATCATCGTCTCCGAAGACGCCCAACATGCGCTCGATATGTGGATCAGCAATCCCGATCCTGAAGCCTACAAACCCCAATTCAAAGGCAAATAGCCGATGAGTAGCCTGCACGTCGCCATGGACAAGGATTTCCACTGGCTCCTGAAAAACCACGCACACCGGCGTCCGGATGCTCCGCTCCTTCACTGGGAACCCTTTGAAGGCGACGCGAAGACCTGGACCTATGGCGCCTTCTACAAGGACGTGCGCCGCGTTGCGGCGGGCCTGCATGCGAGAGGGGTCCGCAGGGGCGACTTCCTTTTGCTACATGCGAACAACTGCCCGGAATTCCTGATTGCCTACCATGCCTGCGCAGCCATTGGCGCGGTCGTGGTGACGACCAATCCTCGGTCGGCCGTTGAGGAAATGCGCTATTTCATCGGCCATTCCCGGGCGCGCTTTGCCATCACGCAACCTGAATTCGTAGACCTGCTCCGCGAAACAGGGCCGGACCTCGAATGGATCGCCAGTACAGAGCAAAACAGCGCCGAACCATCCGAGCCCGTACCGGCCGGCATCGTAGCTTTCGACGACCTCTTCGCCGACGATACGGATTTCGAGATTGAGCGGAATGATCCGATGGCGCCGTTTTCCGTGCAATACACATCCGGCACGACATCCCGGCCCAAGGGTGTTGTCTGGACGCACGCCAACGCCCTCTGGGGCGCGCAGACGGTGGCCTCCCATAATTTGCTACGGGACATCGACACCGCGATCGTGTTCACACCGCTTTGCCACACCAATGCGATGAGCTGGGCACATTATGGTGTGCTGTGGTCTGGCGGCGCCATGGTGCTGCAGCCGAAATTCTCAGCCAGTCGCTTCTGGCCGACAGCGCTGAAACACGGATGCACCTGGGCCAATGTCATTCCGTTTGCGATGCAGGCATTGGCGACCCTGCCGGTGCCGGACGATCATGCATTCCGCTACTGGGTGATCGGCGCTGCAAACATTGGGCCCGTTGAAGACCTGTTCCGCATCACTTTTGTCGGCGCCTGGGGCATGACGGAACTAATCGCTCACGGAACATATACACCGCCTCAGCTCTCCAGCCCCGAACGATCCATGGGCTTGCCTGCCCCGGAATTCGAGCTGAAGATTGTTGATGAAAGCGGACAGGATGTGTCACGCGGCGAGACAGGGCTTTTGAAGGTGCGCGGGGTTCCGGGCATCACTTTGTTCAAGGAATACCTCTACAATCCAGAAGCAACAGCGGGCAGCTTCGATGATGAAGGCTGGTTCGATACCGGGGACCGGGTTTACCAGACGGCGGACGGTCACCTTCGTTTTGCAGACCGTGCCAAGGACATGCTGAAAGTTGGCGCAGAGAATGTTGCCGCGTCCGAGATCGAAGGCGCTGTCATGCTGACAGAAGGTGTCCTGGAGTGCGCCGTGGTCGGCAAGCCTGACAAGATGAAGGATGAAGTACCGGCCGTGTTCGTCCGCGCTGCGGAAGCATCCGATGTACTGGCATCAGCGATCCTTGAAACCTGCCGCGCCCAGCTTGCGGATTTCAAGGTGCCTGTCGAAGTGATATTCGTGGAAGATTTTCCGCGTGCGGAACTGAACAAGATCGCCAAGGCAAAACTACGCAAGCTATTTGAGGATTGAAAAACCGCCAGTCTCAGTAAAAGAGACCGGCGGCCATTCGCCTTGAATGATCAGATTGGGCGATCAGATCCCTGGATAGGGAATATTGCGATTGTCGAGAGCTTCTGCGCCGAATTTCCCGACCTTTTGTTCCCGGGTACGTTGGACCCATTCATCGAGGTTCTTGCGCGCCTTGGGCCCCTGCTCCGTGGCATAATCCGTGTAAGTTGGGGTCTTGGTGGTGATCTCCACCTGCATGCCGTTCGGATCATACATGTAGACCGACTTCAGGAACCCATGATCCACCGGGCCGAGGCACATGACGCCCTTTTCGTTGATCTTCTTCTGCCAGGCGAGCATCTCCTCTTCGGAGTCCACCTCGAAAGCGATATGACGGTCAAAGCTGTGAGCCGCCGCAAAATGGGCCGGCGTGGCGTTGGTTGGCTCATCGAAGAAGGCGATGAAGTCACCATTTCCCAGCTGGAAAAACAGGTGCATGAATGGCGTCGGCTCATTCGTTCCCGGAACATTTTCTTCGGAGAAAGCTATGCGTAGCGGCAGCCCGAGCACGTCCTCGTAGAACCAGCGAGTTTGCTCCGCATCACGGCAGCGATACGCCGTATGGTTAGCGTTATTCAGAATGTTTTGTGCTTCTGTTGGCATTGGCCCTCTCCCTGCATTCACTTGTGTCTTTGCCTTTTACCCGGGCCTGAACCCGCACGAAATCACTTCTGGCAATGCACTTAATATCTGATAGTTTTATCAGTTCCGACTGTCAACGTTTACCGCCCAAACTAGGAAGTGAGATTTCCCAGCCATGAACGACCCGAATGGAACCGCCACGAGATTCTTCGACGCCATCGAGCGGGCCAGCTTTGCAGAGATCGAGGAAATCTATTCCGACGATGTCGCCATCTGGCACAGTAATGATGACCAGACACAGGGAAAGGTCGACAATCTTGCTGTCCTGAAGAGGGCAGCAGGCCTGCTTAGGTTCCGATACCAAGTCCTCCACCGATCGGTGGAGGGTGATGTCGTTGCACAACACCACCAGCTCTACCTCACCCGTCGCGACAATGGCGCGGAAACGATGATTCAGGCAGCTATCTTCATAAAGATTTCCAACAACAGGATTACGCAGATCGATGAATTCATCGAACAGTCTGCGGAGGAAAGAATAAGCAACCTCCTGGCGGACCCGTCTCGCTAAACGAGCGGATACTGTACCGGCAATTCCAGCATGTTCCGCCCGGTGACTTCACGGGACGCATCCCAGTCCCAGAAGGCATGCGAGCAGATCGTGTTCAGGTCGCGCCAGTAGCGTTGCAGAGGCTGATCGAGGTGATAGCTCGACGCACCGGCGTTCATCATCATAGCGTTCACCGACTGACGGCAATGGTCGGATAGAAAGGCGACCCGTCCCTTCATCGCGATCCGCTCATCCCAGGAGAATTCGCCTGCAGCGACGATCCCATCGGCACGTCGATAGACATCCTGCGCCATCTCATGCGCGACCTGGGCACGGATCCCCATTTCACCCAGCATTATGTGGGCGTGCTGCAGGTCCTTGACCACAACGCCGGTAAAATTGCGTACACGCCGGGAGATCATTTCTTCGAATTCCGCCCTGGCGCCCGCAACGCCGCCTGTTACGACCGGAACGATGGTGCAATAAGCCAACAGCAGGAACGGCGCCTGGTACAGCGGGTTGTCATGCAGGCTGGAGCCTTCAGTTTTGCCGCCGTTGAATTCCACAAGGTCTAGTGAGCGATGGTCCGGGACAAATACCTTTTCCACGGAGTAATCATTGCTGCCCGTCCCGGCCGCACCAGCGAAATTCCACGTGTCGATCATGTTCATTTCGGACGCCGGGATCAGGAAGGACCGCCCACTGTCGCCAACACGCCCACTGATCTGCACCCAATCGGCATGCACAACACCTGATCCCCACACCGCTCGTCCACTGACTTCCCAGCCACCTTCGACTTTCCGCGCGTCCAGGTTCGGCGCGGTGGCGGCCGGCATTTTGACATAGCCGTGAGGAGAGAACAGTTCCTCCTGCGCCTGCTCGCTGAAGCGCGTCACATAGATATTGTGTCCCGCATAAAAGGCCGTGATCCAGCCGGTGGAGACGCATGCGCTGCTGATCGCTTCTATCACCTGCCGCATCGTATCGAGACTGGCTTCCGATCCGCCCCACCGTTTTGGAACAAACATCTGAAGGAGCTCCGCATCCGCCAGCTCCTGAAGGGTTTCGTCAGGCACATGACGCTTTCGTTCGGTTTCTGCGGCGCGCGCCTTGATCTTCGGGACCAGGGCTTTTGCGCGGTTGATCAGCTCAATATCGGTGGCAGGCATGAATGCTTCCTCGTCAAAATTTTGCGAAGGAATACCATTTAATGTCCACTTGTCTATTTTTATTTTTTTGGATTTGGAAATTTTTGTCACCTATAAGCGCCGAATGATGAACAAGACTGTGAAACGTGGAAAAGGCCGTCCTGCCGCCGGTGGCAAGCACGTCGTCGACGAAGAAAAGTGCATGGAGATTGCGCTCGAAACCTTTGCAGAATTCGGATTCGAAGGCGCTTCGGTTCGCGATATTTCCCGCAAGAGCGGCATCAGTCACAGCCTGCTCAATGCGAAGTATGGGTCAAAGAGAGACCTGTGGACCGCAGCCTTCGACTTTGGGATGGACCGGCTTTACGACCGCATGGCCGCCTACGAACAGACCGAAGCGCCTGAGGACAATCTTCCGGACCAGCTGCGACAGGTCAGCCTCAATTTCCTCATGGGACTCGTCGAATCGCCAACCATCTTCATGATCATGAATGCTGAAGGCGGACACCAAAGCGACCGACTGGACTACATAGTCGAAAAATTCTTCCACCAACGGAATTGGGCCTTCACGGACATTCTGAAAAAGGGCCAGAGCAAGGGCGTCTTCAAGAATGTGAACCCTGTTGTCCCCTTTACCCTGCTCGCTCACGGCGCAGGCGCCATGCTGGCGTTACGCCCCCTGATAAAGACCGTCGATCCTCGCCTGACTGCATCCGACCGGGCCGTGCAGAAGTCATTGGAGGACGCCGTCGATATCATCGTCACCGGTCTTCTGGCCGGGTGATGACATCCTTGCCCGAACGCCGCCAGACATCATCCTCCTGAACTCGCTTTTAATTGACACGTGGTTATTTTTTCGTAGGCATGCATCGTCTGTGCGACACAAGGACGATGACCCGATGAGTGAGAACAACCATGAAAAGATTGCCGCCGGGCTTCGCGCCACGATGCGCCGAGTTGCCTCGACTGTGTCGATCATTACGACGAATCATAATGGTTCAGACTACGGAATTACTGCAACATCCGTCACCTCTGTCTGCCTGAGTCCGCCAGTCATTCTGGCGTGCATTAATCAGAGCACCAGACTTTATAATGCGGTATTGGCCGCCGGATATTTTACCGCGAACTATCTGGCCGACCATCAGGCAGGCATCGCTCAGGTCTTCGGAACCCCAAACACGCCGGACCGCTTTTCCACCGGTCACTGGAATCACGGCGAATACGGCCCCTTCCTTGTCGATGCCATGGGTGTCCTGAATTGCGAACTTTCTCATTCCTTCACGTTCGGAACACATTCCATCCTGATCGGAAAAGTCGTCAGAACCAGCGCACGGGAGGCGGATCCGCTTGTGTACTTCGAAGGTGAATTTTCCAGGATCGTGAAAGAACCAAAAGCTCAGTAAGGCCCTGCCGGCAGCGCACGCGCTTACCGGCAGGGATTCCCCTATTCCGCCGGTGAGGCCGCCGCCTCGTCCGCTTCCTGCTCTTCTGCTTCCAGGCGCCGGGCGACATCGCTGGGCGAGCCGGAGCCGCGCGCGATCAACGCATAGGCCGTCGGCACGATCAGTACTGTCACCAGCATGCCTGCCAGAACACCGGACAGGATCACCACGCCGATGGCCTGGCGCGTCTCGGCCCCTGCCCCGCTGGTCAAAATTAGCGGCACAGCGCCGGCTGCTGTCGTCAGGCTGGTCATCACGATGGGCCTGAGGCGCGTCAGCGCGGCTTCCTTCAGCGCATCGAGGAATTCCATGCCCTCATCGCGCAGCTGGTTGGCAAATTCCACGATCAGGATGCCGTTTTTCGCCGACAGGCCGATCAGCATGATCAAACCGATCTGCGTGTAAATGTTCAGCGAGTTGCCGGTCAGATAGATGCCCAGGAGGCCGCCCGCCAGTGTAGCCGGAACGGTCAGCATGATGATGATCGGATGGCGGTAGCTCTCGAACTGCGCCGCCAGGACCAGGAACACGATGATCATCCCGATGGCAAACACAAACAGGATGGAACTGCCGGAACTCTTGAAGTCCAGCGACTGGCCCTTGAAGTCGATCTGTGCCTCGGCAGGCAACACGTCCCGCGCAATCTGCTCCATCTGGAGCAACACATCCCCCAATGAGGCCCCATCCGCCAGCCCCGCTTCGATCGTGATCGAGCGGACCCGGTTGTAACGGTTCAGCATCGGGCTGTCAGCGATGCCGACGATCTGCACCAGGCTTGCCAGCGGGATCAGATTGCCGGATGTCGAGGACCGAACATAGATGTTCTGCACGTCATTCGGCGAGTTCTGTTCCGACCGCAGGCCTTCCAGGATGACGTCATACTCCTCGCCATTGTCGACATAGGTCGTCACCCTGCGCGAGCCGAGCATGGTCTGCAGCGTATTGCCGATATCGGCCACGGTCACGCCCAGGTCTGCTGCCCGGTTGTAATCGATCTGCACACGGTATTGCGGCTGGGTTTCCTTGTAGTTCCAGTCGATATCCACGACGCCGGGATTGTTCTCCCGCAGCGCCTGCAGGAATGTGTCCCGCCATTCGGTCAGCTGCTGGTAGTCCGGCCCGCCAAGAACGAACTGGACAGGCTTGCCGTTCCCGCCGCCAAGGCCCTGCCGCATGATGGCAAAGGCTCGGATCCCCGGCAGGTCGCTCAGCTTCCTGTTGATCTCGCCGATGATCTCGTTCCCCGGCCGGCGCTCGCCCCAGTCTGACAGGGACACGACCACAAAGGCCTGGTTGAACGCGTTGCTGCCAAAGCCCGGCGCCCGCACCAGCACGCGCCTCAGTTCGGGATTGTCCCCTTCGGTATAAGGCAGCAGCCGGCGCTCAATCTCGTCGACATATTGTTTCATATAATCGAACGAGGCGCCTTCCGGACCGCGGATCATGATGAAGAAGCTGCCCCGGTCTTCCTGAGGCACGTATTCCTGCGGCACGGTCCGCAACAGGCCGAACGCGCTGGCAAACAACGCCACGAGCACAATCCCGACGGCGATCGGGCGCTTGATGAGTTGGTTCAAAAGGACGGAATACCCGCCCCGCAATTTCCTGAACCCGCCATCGATCAGATTCGGCAGAATTGAGAACACACCACGCGGCGGCGTCGGGGAAAGAAGCTTCGACGCCAGCATCGGCGTCAATGTCAGGGCCAGAATAGCCGAGAAGGACACAGCCGCCGCAATCGCCAGCGCAAACTCCGTAAACAGACGGCCAAGATCGCCCTCAAGGAACGTGATCGGCACAAACACGGCGATCAGAACCAGCGTCGTCGCCACAACGGCAAACCCCACCTGACGCGTCCCGCGGAAGGCTGCGACGAGTGGCGACTCTCCATACTCTTCCATGCGGCGGTGGATGTTCTCCAGAACCACGATGGCGTCATCCACGACGAGACCAATCGCCAGAACGAGCGCCAGCAGGGTCAGCAGGTTCACCGAGAATCCAAGTGCGAACAGGACGATGAATGTCGCCGTGATCGAGACCGGCACCGTAATGGCCGGCACAATGGTCGAGCGGAAACTGCCCAGGAACAGGAAGATCACCAGCGTCACGAGAGCAACGGCAATGCCAAGCGTTACCCAGACTTCCCGGATCGACGCACTGATGAAGACCGAGCTGTCATAATTGACGACAATCGTCATGCCGTCCGGCAAGGTTCCATTCAGCTGGTCCGCCAGCGCCCGAGCCTCTTCGGCGACGGACACCGTGTTCGCCGTCGACTGTTTGACGACGCCGAGGCCGACCTGCGGGACACCATTCCCCCGGAACAGGTTCCGGTCTTCCTGAGTGCCTCGCTCAACCCGCGCCACATCACCCAGCCGGATGAGGTAGCCATCTGTCCCCCGTCCGATGACGAGGTTCGCAAACTCGTCGGGCGTCCGGAACGCCCGGTCGATCCGGACCGTATAGTTACGTGCGCCGGACTCGACGCTGCCCGCCGGAGCTTCGACATTTTCCCGCCTCAAGGCGTTCTCGATATCGGAAACAGTCAGGTTCCGCGCGGCCAGGGACCGGCGGTCGATCCAGACCCGCAGGGCATAGGAGCGGTCCCCGCCGACCCGGACGCGTGCCACGCCATCCAGCGCCGAGAAGCGGTCGACGAGGTAGCGGTCAGCATAGTCCGACAATTCCGGCGTCGTCATGTTATCGCTGGCCAGGTTCAGCCACATGATGACGTCTTCGTTGTTGTCGGCCTTCTGGATTTCCGGCGGATCGGCTTCGGTCGGCAGATTGTTCAGGACCGTCGAGACCCGGTCACGGATGTCGTTCGCCGCCGCATCGATGTCCACATTCACAGAGAACTCGACGCTGATGCTGGACCGGCCGTCCGTGGAGTTGGAATCGATAAACCGGATGCCGGACACGCCGGCAATCTGGTCCTCGATGATGCGCGTGATGCGCGTTTCGACAACGTCAGCAGACGCGCCGGGATAATTGGTCTGGATGTTGACGATCGGCGCGTCGATATCCGGGTACTCGCGCAGCGGCAGCCGCATGAACGACACGATGCCGAAGATGACGAGGACGAGCGAAAGGACCGATGCAAACACCGGCCGCTTGATGGAAACGTCTGACAGCAGCATCGCGGTTACCGGCCGTTGGAGGCGCCAGGCGAGGCCACGCCACCACCTGTCTGCAGCACGGTGCGGTCACGCACGACAATCGGGGCGCCATCGCGCACGCGGATCAGGCCGTCGGTGATGATCTCTTCACCCGGCTCCAGCCCGGCGATGACTTCCACCTGGCCGCCCTGGCGCAGGCCGACCTGAATTTGCCGGCGCTCTGCCACCAGCTGGCCGTTCTTGTCAGTCGCAACATAGACGAAACTGTTCGGTCCGATCGGCTCGATCGCCTCTTCCGGCACGGAGAGCGCGCGGCGCGGATCGGCCAGCAGCGTCACTTTCATGAACATACCGGGCTTCAGCAGGCGGTCCGGGTTCGGGAGGATGGCACGCACGCGGATGGAGCGGGTGACCGGATCGATGCTGGCGCCAACCGTGTCGACGGTCCCGTCGAAGGACATGCCCGGCAGGTCGTCGGTCTCGACGCGCACATCCGTTCCCTTGCGCACCGAGCGCAGGAAGATGGACGGCACGGAGAAGTCGAGCTTCATCTCGCTGTCGTCGATCAGTTCGGCCACCACATCGCCGGCGCGGACATAGGAGCCGACGCTGACGAGGCGGAACCCGAGGACACCGTCGAACGGCGCCACGAGGACACGGTCTTTCTGGCGGGACTGGACGGCGCGCAATTGGGCATTGGCAGCATTCAGATCGCGCTGGGCCTCGTCGAGGACAGATTGGGACACTGTGCGTCCCTCGACCAGTTGCTTGGTCCGCTCATAGCGCTGGCGCGCTTCATTGGCGGTCGCCTCGGCGGCATCCACCAGGGCGGCCTGTTCGCCCTGGGCGAGGGAGAGCAGCGTCTTGCCCTTGGTCACCCGGTCGCCATCATCGAAATAGATGGCCGTCACGCGGTCGGCGACGTTCAGGGTCAGGTCAACGCTTTCACGGGCTTCCAGCGTGCCGAGGGCTTCGATCTGCATGGAGAATTCGGCTTCCTGCACGGGCGCAGTGAAGACGCTGGCAGCGCCCGGTCCGCGCTGGGCTTGCGCCGGCAAAGTGCCAGCCGTGAAAATCACGGCCAGCGCAGCTGCCAGGGCCGCGTGCCAGTGTCCGAAAATCCGGGTTTTCATTTCTACTCAATCCTGTCCGGCGGCATAAACCGCCTTTCCATATCCATTCGGGCCGACCATGCATTGCACAACCAGCCTCCAAATCGCCCGTACCAGCAAAGATAGTCCAAAGTGACCAAAGTCCATACGCGTATTGTTGCAGCTGCACACATTTTCGTGAGATTGCGGCAATTACGGATTCAAAATTCTCTTAAAGGTTGCAGATGAACCCTTCTGTAAGCTTATACGGGCAAGTGATTGCTTTGGACGTGTTACTTTAGGAGGAATCGATGCTGGGCGGGATCGAAGCGGGTGGCACAAAAATCGTTTGTGCAGTCGGGAGCAGTCCTGACCAGATTTTGGCCAGCCAGGTCATTCCGACGGCAGAGCCCGCAATCAGCTTCCAGCAGGTCTGCGCCTTCTTCGACAAGGCCCAGGCCGTGCATGGAAAAATCGACGCCATCGGGGTGGCGGCCTTCGGCCCGATAGACATTGATCCCGGTTCCCCCGCCTACGGCACAGTGCAGCGCACACCGAAACCCGGCTGGGCTGGTGCAAACTGGGTGGACGGGCTCGGCCGCCTGCCCTGCCCGGTGATAGTCGATACGGACGTCAACGGCGCGGCGCTCGGCGAATGGCGGCTCGGCGCCGGGAGAGGACACGATACCCTTGCCTATGTCACCGTGGGAACCGGCATTGGCGCTGGCGTCCTGAAGAATGGCCGCTCCCTCTCTGGCGCGGGCCATTTCGAGATGGGCCACATCTACCCGCCGCACGACTATGAATCAGACCCGTTCCCCGGCCGCTGCCCGTTCCACAAGGATTGCCTGGAAGGCCTCGCCAGCGGCCCGGCGATCACTGACCGCTGGGGCATTGACCTGTCGCAAATGCCGGTAGGCCATCCGGCCTTCGCCCTGCAAGCGGGCTATCTCGCCCACCTCGCCGCAACGATCATCCTGACCCACATGCCGGACCGGATCATTTTCGGCGGCAGCGTCATGAAGGCGCCCGGCCTGATGGAGCGCCTGCGCGCCGCCACCCGCATCCTTCTGGCGGACTACCTGTACGGTGGCCCGGCGGGCGGCGACCTTGTCGCCTATCTTGTGCCCCCGGCCCTTGGCGATCAGTCCGGCGTCACCGGCGCTCTCGCCATGGCGGAGGCGCGCGCCGCCCATGCGGCACACTGAGGCGCTTAAAGCTTGCCCTTCAGGTCCTTCATCACGCCGGAAAAATCGAGCCCGGCATGGCCGCGCGCGTCGAGGTCGCCATAGACCTTCTCGGCCATCTCGCCGAGCGTGATCTTCGCGCCCGCCGCCACAGCGGCCTCATGCGCGAGCTTCAGGTCCTTCAGCATCATCGCAACGGCAAAGCCCGGCTGGTAATCCCGGTTCGCAGGCGAGGTCGGCACCGGCCCCGGCGCTGGGCAATAGGAGGTCATGCTCCAGCACTGCCCGGACGAGACCGACGAGATGTTGAAGAAGGTCTGCGCGTCGAGGCCCAGCTTCTCGGCCAGGTTAAACGCTTCGCAGGTGCCGATCATGGAGATACCGAGCAGCATATTGTTGGCGATCTTCGCCGCTTGCCCGTTCCCGCTGCCGCCGGCGTGGAAGATGTTCTTGCCCATGGCGTCGAGGATCGGCTTCGCCTTCTCGAAGGCTGACTCCAGCCCGCCAGCCATGAAGGTCAGCGTGCCTGCGTCCGCCGCTGCTGTACCGCCGGAAACCGGCGCGTCGACCATCAGGAACCCGCCCGCCTCGGCCTGCTTCGCCGCCTCGCGCGCGTCTTCCACAGCAATGGTGGAACAATCGATGAACAGCATGCCCGGCTTCGCATTCGCCGCGACGCCATCGTCGCCGAAATAGACCGACAGGACGTGCTTGCCCGCGGGCAGCATGGTGACGACCACATCGGCCGCCTTCACGGCGTCGGCCAGCGTCAGCGCAGGCAGCGCGCCATGCGCCGCCGCATCCTGCACGGCCTTTTCGTTCAGGTCGAAGGCATGCACCTCATGCCCCGCATTGCAGAGATTGGCACACATGCCCGAGCCCATGTTCCCGAGCCCGATGAATGCGATCTTGGCCATGACGGCCTCCCTTTGACTTTGTTCTTATTTGTCCTTGAAGTCCGGAGCGCGCTTCTCGACGAAGGCGCTCATGCCTTCCTTCTGGTCGGCGGTGCCGAACAGGCCTTGGAACAGGCGGCGTTCGAACTTCACACCTTCGGCAGTTGAGACTTCCAGCGCCCGGCCGACCATTTCCTTGGCGGCCATGATGGACGGAATGGAATAGCCCGCGATTTCCTT
Source organism: Hyphomonas sp. GM-8P (assembly GCF_003263315.1). Classification (NCBI taxonomy): domain Bacteria; kingdom Pseudomonadati; phylum Pseudomonadota; class Alphaproteobacteria; order Hyphomonadales; family Hyphomonadaceae; genus Hyphomonas; species Hyphomonas sp. GM-8P. The sequence continues at coordinate 27,385 of NZ_AWFE01000067.1, read as the reverse complement.
CGCCGCTTCCATCGCCGTGTCCATCAGCTTGTCATGCTCGACGACGCGGGAGACGAGGCCGATCCGGTCGGCTTCAGCGGCGTCGATCATGCGGCCGGTCAGAACCATGTCCATGGCCTTCGCCTTGCCGACGGCTTTTGTCAGGCGGATCGAGCCGCCCATGCCCGGCGTGACCCCCAGCTTGATTTCCGGCTGGCCGAACTTCGCCTTTTCCGACGCGATGATCATGTCGCACATCATGGCGAGCTCACACCCGCCACCGAGCGCGAAGCCGTTCACCGCCGCGATCACCGGCTTGCGGCACGCCGCGAACCGGTCCCAAAGGCCGAAAAAGTCGTCGACATACATGTCGGAAAAGCTCTGCGGCTGCATCTCCTTGATGTCGGCGCCCGCCGCAAAGGCCCGGCCCTCACCCGTCAGTACACTGACGGCAATGTCCTTGTTCCGGTCGATCTCGGCGAAGACATGCGCCACTTCGCTCATGACTTCCTGGTTCAGCGCATTCAGGCTGTCCGGCCGATTGATCGTGACCAATGCAATGCGGTCAGAATGTTCGAAAGTGATCGTGTCGTAGGTCATCATTGGCATCTCATTGTTTTGGTATCTCGGACTCGCTCCAAAGTGAGCATTATTCTTGAGGATACGGCTCGTAGGTCAAAACCTTATCTTCACAGGAGAAGTGGTACACCCGATCGCCGACCAACAAAGGCCCCCTCTGCAAAGAAAAGATCATTGCTGTCGCCTCACCATCCTGAAGAGAAACTGTGACATTGCGATTGAAATTGGCTCGATGTGGAAACTCGATTTTCAAAGACTCTATTTCGCTTTCAAGGACTCCAGACAAATCGGCCAGGCATTGGACATCCCAGTTCGAACTGGTCAGGGTTTCCGACTGTACGGTCCCGGCGCCCTCACCATACGCAGCGAAGAAGGGAACGGTCAGAAGCAGAACTGTCAGAGTTGCTGCAATCCTTAGAGCCAATTGCCTTACCCCATCGTCGGAATGATGAAGGCCTGATCGCCGATGTCGCCTTCCGGCCAGCGCTGGGTGATCGTCTTGATCTTCGTCCAGAACCGTACGCCTTCCGGGCCATGCTGGTTCGTATCGCCGAAGGCCGAGCGCTTCCAGCCCCCGAAGGTGTGATAGGAGACCGGCACCGGGATTGGCACGTTGACGCCGACCATGCCGACATTCACCTGTGCCGCAAACTCGCGCGCGGCGCGGCCGTTCGAGGTGAAGATCGCGCAGCCATTGCCGTACTGGTGATTGGAGGGAAGCGCCGCGGCCTCTTCCAGAGACTCCGCACGCACCACCTGCAGCACTGGCCCGAAGATCTCTTCCTTGTAGGACTGCATGTGCGGCTTCACATTGTCGAACAGGTTCGGCCCGATGAAGTATCCGCCCTCGGCGCCCTGCATGGTGAGGCCCCGGCCATCAAGCTTGAGGTCAGCGCCCTCGTCCACACCCATCTGGATGTAGCTTTCCACTTTGGCCTTGTGAGCGGCGGAAACGACCGGGCCGTAATGCGCCTCCGGATCGGTCGAGACGCCAACCTTAAGCCCGCGCGCCGCATCCAGCATGCGGTCGACGAACTCATCGCCCGTCTTCTTGCCGACGGTCACGGCGACGGGAAGCGCCATGCAGCGCTCGCCTGCCGAGCCGTAAGCCGCGCCGACGATGTCCTTCACGGCCTGCTCCATGTTCGCGTCCGGCATGATGATGCCGTGGTTCTTCGCCCCGCCCATGGCCTGCACGCGCTTGCCGTGCGCCGTGCCGGTTGCGTAGACATATTGTGCGATGTCGGACGATCCGACGAAGCTGACGGCCCTGATCTCCGGATGTTTCAGGATAGCGTCGACCGCCACCTTGTCACCGTTGACGACGTTCAGCACGCCTTCCGGTGCGCCGGCTTCCAGCAGCAGTTCAGCCAGGCGCATCGGCACGGACGGATCTTTCTCCGACGGCTTCAGGATAAATGTGTTGCCGCAGGCGATGGCCACGGCCGCCATCCAGCAGGGGATCATGGCGGGGAAGTTGAACGGCGTGATGCCCGCCACGACGCCCAGCGGCTGGCGCATGGAATAGACGTCGATGCCAGGGCCTGCGCCTTCGGTGTATTCGCCCTTCTGCAGGTGCGGAATGCCGCAGGCGAACTCCACCACGTCGATGCCGCGCTGCACGTCGCCCTTGGAGTCGGCAACCACCTTGCCATGCTCGGAAGACAGCAGCTCGGCGAGCTCGTTGATGTTCGCTTCCAGGAGGCGCTTGAATTCGAACATGACACGTGCACGGCGCTGCGGGTTCATGACAGACCAGGCCGGGAAGGCGTCTGCGGCATTCGCCACCGCCGCATCCAGTTCGCCTTCCGTCGCCAGCGCGACACGCGCCTGAACCTCGCCGGTGTTCGGATTGTAGATGTCGCCGAACCGGCCGGACGTGCCGATCACGCTCTTGCCGCCGATGAAATGATGCACTTCGCGCATGGTGGACTCCCTTGAGTAATGACGGGAATGGATCCCGTGGAATTTTCACGGGCATAGATCCCTGACTTTGACGGGACCGTATAGTGCGCTTAATTTCAGGTAAATGGACAATATCGCAGCTACCAGCTGCGTATTTGCAGGTGAAAAGACAATGAATTGGGACGATCTCCGGCTGCTCCTCGATGTGAGCCGTCATCCGCGCCTGGCCGATGTCGCCGCGCGCACCGGCCTCGATGCGACGACGATCAGCCGGCGCCTGCGCAGACTCGAAACGGACCTCGGCCTTGAACTCTTCGAGCGCACGTCGAAGGGCCATCTGCTCACCCCGGCCGGGCAAGCCGTCGCCGACAAGGCCGAAGGGCTGGAACACTCCGCCGCCGAGATCGCAGGCCTGTCAGAAACCGAGGGCCCGCTCGCTGCGGGCCGCGTGCGCCTCGGCGTCACCGAGGGCCTCGGCAGCCTGCTGATCGCCCCAGCCATGGCCCGCTTCGCCGCGCAGGCCCCGCATATCGGGCTCGACATCATCGCCGTCTCGGGTTTCGTCTCGGTGCCCAAGCGGGAAGCCGACATGTCGATCATGCTGACACGGCCCAAGACCGGGCGCCTCAAGGTGCGGAAACTGTCGGACTATGTGCTGCAGCTCTACGCCCATCCGGACTATCTGGCCCGCAACGGCCGTGTGCGCACGGTGGCCGACCTCGCCGAGCATGACCTGATCGGATACGTCGACGACCTGATCTATTCCTCGCAGCTGCGCTATCATGAAGACATCATGCCGGGCCTGACGCCCCGCTTCTGCAGCCCGTCTATCGTCGCGCAGTGGCAGATGGCGCGGGAAGGTGCGGGCATCGCCGTGCTGCCGCACTTCATCGCCGGGCACGACCCGCAGCTGACCTCCGTGCTGCCGGAGGCCGTGCGGATTGAGCGCGCCTTCTGGCTGGCCGTGCACGAAGATATCCACGCCACCAGCCGTGCGCGGGCGGTGAATGCTTTCCTTGATGAGCTCTTCGCCAGCTCGACTGACCGCCTCATCGGCTCCGCCTGAGCCCCCACCTCCTGTAGGGGGAGGAGACACCGCTGCGGGGGATCAGCGGCTGGAGGTGAGGGCCAGGCGGGTCTTCCGGGAGGAAGCCTAGAATGCCGCGCGAATGCCGACGCGAATGTTGCGGCCTGGCGCAGGCACGCGGTCCTTCAGAACGCTGGTCGCGTAGCGGATCTCTTCATCCGTCACATTGCGCGCATCGACGAACAGCGTCGTGCCGTCATGACCAAAGCCGAGCGCGGCGAGGTTCAAATCCGCCCGCAGGTCCAGCTGCGTGTAGCCATCGGTCGGCAGCTCGCCCGTCGCGACATCTGTCTGATCATCCGCCCACGTCACATGCGCCCCGGCTGACCAGAGGCCCCAGTCCGCCTTCGCACCGGTATTGATCGTCAGCGGCGGCATCAGCGGGACGTTGCCGCCCTTGTTCAGTTCGCCCGAGACAACATCGATGCCGCCGTCCAGCGTCCAGTCCGCCTTCAGCAGGCCCTGCGGGATATAGGCCTGTCCATAAATCTCGGCGCCGGTGAAGGTCGCGTCTTCCTGACTGAACAGGTAGACTGGCAGGCCGTCGACTTCTTCGAGCCCTTCATAGAGGCCGGGCGCCAGATAGATGAATCCGTCGAACGACGTACGGAACAGGTTCACACCGAAGCTCGCATTCGCACTTTCCCAGCGCGCCGTCGCCTCGATATTCAGGCCCTTCTCCTTGTCCAGATTGACGCTGCCGACTTCATACTGTGCGGTCGCGAGGTGGGCGCCGTCGGCATAAAGCTCGCTCTCGTTCGGGGCGCGTTCTGTGTGGGAGACCTGCAGGCCGACAAACCAGCCATTGTCCCAGTGCTGGTGCGCACCGATGGAGGCGCTGAACAGGTCGAAATCGGTATCACCCGCCGCATTGCCACGCTCGGCATTCTCGACCCGCGCGCCGCCTTCAAGGCCGAAGCCGTTTTCCCAATCGATCGTCTCGTACAGGAACACGCCGAGGCTGTTCGAATCCGTCTTCGTGATGAAGGCTTCATCGCCAAACGCGTCCAGTGTCTTGTCGGTATATTGCACACCGACGGCGCCTTTCAGCAGGCCGATCTCGTGACTGGCTTCGACGCGCGCTTCAGTGCCGTCGGTTTCATAGATCGTGCCCGGCTCGCCTGGCGCTTCGAACTCGGTGTGCTCGTAGTCGGCCTGCGAGACCGTCGTGGTGAGTTCCTTCAGGATGCCGGTATCGAACTTGATGCCGCCGCGGAAATCGTAGCGGGTCTGTTCCATGTCGATGAAGGGATTTTCCTCCGCGGCGACGCCGTCGCCTGCGTCACCGTCCTCATCGCCATGCTCATGGGCCGAGCCCGGCAGGCCGTACTGCGCCTGCTGCTGGCGCACGGCCACGCCCAGGAAAGCCTTCTCGCCGACCCACGATACACCGCCCGCCAATGACGTCGTCTGGGCGAAGGAGTTTTCCATCGTGCCGGAGGCGTGCTCCTCTTCCTCATGCGCCGGGCCTTCCTCGGCCTCTTCCATCGCATGCAGCTGCGCCGACTCGGCCATCCCCGGAATGTCATAATTTCCGAAGTCGCGGGCAGAGCCCGTCAGGGTAAAGACGAACGGTCCCTGCACCATCTGGCCGCGCCCGGCCACTTCCGTGCCTTCGTTGACGTCATTATAGGCGCCGAACATGTCGGCGGACTCCTTGCGTTCCGGCAGGACGTCCGGTAGCAGGCCGTCGATCACATTGACCACGCCGCCTATGGCCTGCCCGCCATAGGCCAGCGCCGCCGGGCCGCGCAGGATCTCGATTTTCTCCGCATCGATGCCGTCGGCCGCAGCCTGGTGGTCGGGCGAGGCGGCAGAGACGTCGATCACGCCGATCCCATTGGTCAGCACCTGCACACGTTCAGCCCCAAGCCCGCGCAGCACTGGCCGGCTCGCACCCTGTCCGAAGAAAGTGGTCGAGACACCCGGCTGGCGATCCAGCGTATCGCCCAGCGTCGGGCCCAGCGTCTCGATAATGCCTTCCCGGCCAATTGAGGTCGCATTGCCGATCAGCTCGCCCTCCAGCCTGTCGGGCCCCGGCGCCGTGACGATGACGGATTGCTGGCGCAGGTCTGTGTCTTCCGGGGCATCGGCATGGGCAAAACCGGCGAGGACCGCCGAAGAGGCAGCGAGAAGGAGGAGCTGTTTCATGAGGGAGGGAGGATCCACTTGCTGTATTGTTATACTATTGCATTATCGTATCGACAGCCAGCGTCAAGCTACCTTCCAGGGAAAGTCCCCGGGTTTCAGCAGCAGCGGATCTGGGCTAGGCGGGAGAGCCTCGATGGTCACCGTGGCAATCGACCAGATCATGCTGACACCTCGCTGACGCACTAACAAAGGCTCCGCAAATCCCATGATGATCACGCTCAGCAGCGTCCTCACCCCAGACCAGGTCCGACAGGTCACCAGCCTCGCCTCCGGCCTCAACTGGCGGGACGGTGCCACCACCGCCGGCGCCGTCGCCCGTCAGGTGAAGCGCAACGAGCAGGCCGAGCTGGCCGGCGCCACCGGCACGGCCGCGAAGAAAATCCTGACCGAAGCGATCGAGCGCCACCCCGTGCTGCGCGCCGCCGCCCAGCCGCGCCGTTTCTCCACGCTGATGATCAGCCGCGCCAGCAATGGCGGCGGCTATGGCCGCCATGTCGACAATGCCTTCATGGGCACGGGCGACCGGCGCCTGCGCACCGACCTCTCCTTCACGCTCTTCCTCAGTGACCCGTCCACCTATGAAGGCGGCGAGCTCGCCGTTGACACGCCGTCCGGCGAACATGTCGTGAAGCCGGAGGCGGGGGACCTTGTCCTCTATCCCTCCACCACGCTGCACGAGGTACGGCCCGTCACCTCCGGCGAACGCATCGTCTGCGTCGGCTGGATCGAAAGCGCCGTGCGCGATGCCGCCGCGCGCGAAATCCTTTTCGACCTCGAAAACCTGCGCGCCACGCTCGTGCAGCAGCATGATGCGCAATCGCCCGAAATGCTGACCCTGGCGAAAGCGATCTCGAACCTGCTCCGCCTATGGGGCGACGCCTGAGTCTGGTCGTCTATCGTCCGGTATAGCCAAGATTAGTCACACCTGATCATGGCGTAGACGGATATTGGTCTGGAGTAATCCTTCCTGATTGCATTACGCCCGATGACCAGCGGCCATCTGGGCGCCCGTCCCTCATGACGCTGCCATTGCGCCTGCCGCATCGCGCCAGCCCGCCCTCTGACTCTCCTTCTGCCGGAAACCCGGTGCGCAATCTGCACCCGAAAATCTGACCTTCCACCAACCGCCTTCACGAGCGCCGCACCTGCTGGGCGCAACGGCATGTCTGGACAAGTCCGCCGCAGCGCCCGACATTCGCGCCATGATTACAGGACCGACTTCACATTCGTTCATGTCGCAGCGCCTGCGGCTTCATTATGTCGACTGGGGCAATGAAGGCGCCCCGACGCTGATCCTGCTGCATGGCGGGCGCGACCATTGCCGTAACTGGGACTGGGTGGCCCAGGAACTGCGCGACGACTGGCACATCATTGCGCCAGACCTGCGCGGCCATGGCGACAGCGCCTGGTCGTCGGACGGGGAGTACAGCCCCCGCGCCAATGTCTATGACCTCGCCCAGCTGATCCACCAACTGAATGTCGGCCCGGTCCACATCGTCGCCCACTCCTATGGCGGCAACATCTCGCTGCGCTATGCCGGGATCTATCCGGACATGGTGAAGAAGCTGGTCGCCATCGAGGGGCTCGGCCCGTCGCCGCGGATGTTGTCTGAGCGCTCAACCGTTCCGCCGGACAAGCGCATGCGGGACTGGATCGAAAACAAGCGCGCCGCTGCCGGCCGCACACCGCGCAAGTACGCCACGCTGGAAGACGCCTACAAGCGCATGATCGAGGAGAACTCCTACCTGTCCGCCGAGCAGGCACGCCACCTGACCATTCACGGCATCAGCCAGAATGAGGACGGCACCTATTCTTGGAAGTTCGACAATTACTTCCGCGTGATGACGCCGCACGACATGCCGCAGGACGAGCTGGAACAGCTGTGGGCCAATATTAGCTGCCCGACCCTGCTGCTTTATGGCGAGAAAAGCTGGGCCTCGAACCCGCAGGAAGACGGACGGCTGAAGCATTTCCGCAATGCGCAGGTGAAGCTCTACAAGGATGCCGGCCACTGGCTGCACCATGACAAGCTCGATGAGTTCGTCGCCGATCTGAAAGCCTTCCTCTAGGGCTTTCCCTTGTGGCCTGACCATGGGTCACGACTGGTGCATGCGCCCGTCCCGGCTAGACTGGCGCGAAATGTATCAGGAGGAACACATGGCAGATCCGCTTTTCAGTCTTGAAGGCAAAGTCGCCCTCGTCACCGGCGGCAGCCGCGGCCTCGGCTATCAGATGGTCAAGGCTTTTGCCGAACGCGGCGCCGATGTGATCATCGCCAGCCGCAAGGTCGAGGCTTGTGAAGAGGTCGCCAAAGAAGTCCGCGTCATGGGCCGCAAGGCCCTCGCCATCGGCGCCCATTGCGGCAAGTGGGACGACATCGACCAGCTGATCGAGGCCGCCTATGCCGAATTCGGCCGCGTCGACATCCTCGTCAACAATGCCGGCATGGGCCCGATGGTGCCCAGCCACGAAGTGCCGGAAAACCTGTTCGACAGCGTCGTGAACCTCAATTTCAAAGGCCCTTACCGCCTCGCCGCCATCATCGGTGACCGCATGAAGAAGGCAGGCGGCGGCTCCATCATCAACATCTCCTCCATCGCCTCGCTGGTGCCGATGCCTCGCGTCGTTTCCTATGCCGGCGCCAAAGCCGCGCTGAATGCCATGACCACCAGCTTCGCCCGGGAATATGGCCCCGAAGTCCGCGTGAACTGCATCGCAGCAGGGCCCTTCCTGACAGACATCTCCAAGGCCTGGACGGAAGAGGCGCGCGAGACTTCAGATAACGCCCTCGGCCGCCCAGGCCGGCCGGAAGAGATTGTCACCGCTGCGCTCTATCTCGCCTCCGATCATTCCAGCTTCACGACCGGCTCCATCATCCGGGTTGACGGAGGCGCGTAATGTCATCCGAGCATCTGCTGGAACCGGACCTGAAGGATTTCTTCCTGTCCATGCCGCCCTTGACGCTGTCGCGGGAGGCCATGCCCGCCATCCGCGAAGCGCGCGAGAAGATGGCGATGGAGCAGATGCCCCCGCTGCCGCCGGAAGTTTCCATCGTGCAGGAACTGGCGCCCGGCCGCGATGGCGCGCCGGATGTGCGGATGAAGATCTACCGCACGCCGTCCGACCGCAAAGACCGGCCTGCCATCCTGCACCTGCATGGTGGCGGCTACGTGCTGGGCAGCCCGGAAAGCAATGCGCCGCAGCACTGCGCCTGGGCAAAGGGCATGGATGCGGTCGTCGTCGCACCGGCCTATCGCCTCGCGCCCGAGACGGCCTATCCCGGCAATGTCGAAGATGCCTATGCGGCGCTGGCCTGGCTCCACAGGAATGCCGATCAGCTGGGTGTCGACACATCGAAGATCGCCGTAGCTGGGGAAAGTGCAGGCGGCGGGCTCGCTGCGGCGCTCGCACTGCTCGTCCGTGACCGGAAGGAGTACAGCTTCTGCTTCCAGTACCTGATCTTCCCGATGCTGGACGATCGCACCACGATCCGCGCCGACCTCTCGCATATGTTTGGGGAATATGTCTGGGACCGGGAGAAGAACCATTTCGGCTGGGCCGCCCTGCTGGGTCAGGCGCCGGGCGGACATGACGTCTCGCCCTATGCCGCCGCAGCGCGGGCGGATGACCTGTCCGGCCTGCCGCCGACCTTCATCTCGACCGGCGCGCTGGACCTCTTCACGGAAGAAGACCTCGAATATGCCCGCCGCCTGATGGCGGCCGGGGTGCCGGTGGAGCTGCATGTCTATCCCGGCGCGCCGCACGGCTTCATGTGGGTGCCGAAAGCGCGGGTGACGAAGCAATACGCCCGCGACGCCTGGGACGCGTTAGCGAGGGGGATCGGGGCCGCCTAGACGCCGGTGGCCCGAGCCTCGTCCGCAGTGATGCAAAAGACAAGGCTCGGCGGCGCGTCCGGCCAATCCTTCACCGTCTCGGTCTGACGCATGTTCAGCTGTTCCAGCGCCTCAATGATCTTCTGGTTATCCGGGCGGACAATGGCGTGAACCGCACCCGCGTCCAGCAAATCGAACGCCTCGTGGAAACTTGCCCGGCCAAGTTCCTGCCCATATCCCTTGCCCCAGGCCTCACGGGCCAGGCGGAAACGGAGATTGAACCGCTCCCTACCGTTGATTTGCCGGTAAGCCAGCCCGCCGAAGCCGATCACATGGTCCCGGTTCTCCACTGTTGAGACCGCCCAGTGACCGAACCCATATTTCCACCAATGGTCTTTGATGGTCTGGAGCATGCGCCGGCTGTCACTCTTGTCGACCAGCGGGCCAGACGGCGCATAGGCAGAGACCTCCGGGTCGCTGAAAATCGCGAAATGGCGCTTCAGATCATCCATTGTCGGTTCTCTGAGCGCCAGAGAGCCAAAGGTCGTTAGTTCACTCATGAACGCGGTTCCACATTTCCCGCCGGGATTTGTGGCTACAGTCCTGATGCCCGCAAAGCGCGGTGTCAATTTCAACTGAAAGGAAAACTGTGAATCGTTCTCAACGGGAGAAACGTCAGTCCTTCTTCAGGCCCAGCTCAGAAAGCACATCCTCGGTATGCTCTCCGATGGCCGGAGCCGGCGTGATCTCCCTCTGCGGCTGGCCGACGAACTGGACCGGCGGCTGCGTTTCCCAATAACCACCTTCCGTCGGGTGTTCGCGGCGCTGGAAGAAGTTCACAGCCTTCAGATGCGGATCGTCCTGAAGGTCCGGAAAATCATTCGCCCGTGCTGCCGGAATGTCGGCTTCGGCCAGCAGTTTCAGCCAGTGCTCTGTCGTGTGATTGACGAAATAGTGCTGCACGCGCTCCATCATGTAATCCATGTTGAAGAAACGGCCGCGCCGGTCAGCGATGCGCTGGTCCTCCAGCTCCTCCGGCGCACCCATCACCTCAAACAGCTTCACCCACCGCTGATCCACATAAGGCGCGATCACGATATAGCCGTTCGCCGTCTGGAGCGGCTGGCGGCACGGATCGACCTGACGCTGGTAGCAGAACGGACCCACTGCCGGATCGAACGCCGCCTCGTAGAAATGCTCCTCGAGCAGGAAATGCGTGATGCATTCGAACATCGGCACCTCCACATGGACGGCCTCACCGGTCCGATCGCGCTGGCGGAGCGCTGCCAACGTCGCATAGACCGCATGGAGGCCAGAGACCTTGTCGGCAAAAGCCGTCGGGATGAATCGTGGGCGCGGATTGCCATCCACTTTCGGCAACAGACTGGTCGCAGCGGAGAGGCCCTGGATCAGGTCGTCATAGGCCGGCCGGCCTGCATAGGGACCTTCCGATCCGAAGCCGAGGCAATGGACATAGACAATGTCCGGCTTGATCGCCTTCACTTCCTCGAAAGTCAGCCCCAGCCGCGCCACGGCATCCGGGCGGATATTGTGGATGAACACATCGCTGCGCTCGATCAGCCGGCGGATCGCTTCCTGGCCTTCGTCGGATTTCATGTCCCAGACGACCGATCGCTTGCCGCGATTGATCGTCATGTGGCAGGGACCCATATGTCGGTTATTGGCAGACTTGCCCACATTGCGAAAATCGTCGCCGCTGGCTGGCTCAACCTTCACCACATCTGCGCCCATATCGGCCAAGGTCTGGGTGCAATACGGCCCGAAGATCACCGTGGTCATGTCGGCAATTCGGATATCGGACAGCACGCTTGTTCCCGGCATGGGCATCTCCTCGTTTTTCATCTTCAATGGGACAGGCCGGAAGGCCTTGGCAAGGCCTGCCGTGCGGGGATTTCCTAAGGGAAACAGGTCAGGTGAGCAGGCCGACCGGCACGTCCAGAGCGTCCGACAAACGTTTGGCCGTTTTCAGCCCATACGGCATGCCACGCTCAATAGCGGAGATATGATTGGCGCGTATCCCGCTGCGCTCGCCCAGTTCCTTCTGGGTCAGCAACCGATACTGGCGCACGGCGCGAACCGGATTTTCGCCCTGATCGATCAGCTCCAGCACATCGGCGGGTAGATTCGCCGGGTCTGTTGCGCTGACTTCGCGGGCGAGGCGATCCAGAGACTTTTCGAGCGACGCCACTTTCGCCTCAAGGTCCAACACCTTGATCTCAAGAGAATAAACGAACTGAGGATCGCCAGACATATCGGAACGCCCCGTACCTTCGGGCCTTCCATATGTCTGTTCGTCAACGGTTTCTTGTCTGAGCCGTCAAACTTATGTGACAGTCAGGATGCCTGCATCAGATCAGCCGCGCCATGTGCACCAGCTGCTGCAGCCCGGAGATTCCCTGCCATCCAGTCAAGCGAGGTGTTCACACGCTCCACTGCATTGCGCTCTGCACTCAGCACGCTCTGCTCACCGCGCGGAAGATAGAAATAGGGGTTTGCCTCCCACAGGATGACACTGCCATCCGGACGGATGCTGTAGTCGACTGCCGCAAAGTCCAGCCCGAGCGCCTGCACGGCCTGAACAAGCGTTCTGGCATGGAGCGGATCGGTGTCAAAATAGGCCTTGTCTTCCCGGATCAGATCCTCGAGCAGCTTGCGATTGTAGCCCAAGCGATGCCCCAGGCGCCGGCGCGGGCGAGCCTCCCGCTTCAGCAGGCAATTCGACAGGCCGACCACAGTACCGGAAGCGAAGAACAGGTGACTCGGCATGACCGCATCACCGAACACGAAGGCGCGGGCCTTGTGGTGGTAACGAGAAAACAGGCTGGAGGGGTTTGCCTTGGCGGCACGGTATTCCGACCGGATATCGAACAGCTGGATGACCGCGACGGGGAACACGCATTCACGCGCCGCGCGTTCCACATCCGCCTCAGTTCGGACAATCCGGACATCCCGTTGGGCATGTTCGACATCGGATCGAAGAATACAGTTGCCGCCCAGTTCCTTGCAAACCTGCGCCAGGCTGGAGGGCCTGTTGACGATGCGGGCGCGCGCCGACGGCACGCGTTCCTGGTTCCAGATCGCGGACTGGCGTGTCTTCGCCGTATTGCTCAGCGCTTCGGGACCGTTGAGGACACGGATATTGGCGGCGCGCGCAGCATTGGCGATGTCGACCGCCTCGGCAAAGCAATCGGGATATTTCTCTTTCAAAGGATCGCCGAGCCAGAACATGACGAGGCCAACGCCCGATAGATCTGGCGGGTGTGAGCCAGTTTCATGACAGCGAATGCGCGCCGCAAGGTCAGGATCGGTTTGCCGGACGCGATCCATGAACACGCCGCCTGTTGGCACATCGCGGCCGCGCCCCGGTCCATGAACAACTATGAGAATGTCGCCCTGCGTGCCCATCGTCCTGCTTGCGCCTTCCTGTGCCAATACGTTCCGGAACCCTGCTCCGGAGGCCTTTTGCCAGGACCATTCGCAACTTTCTTGCCAGTTGAGTGGCGACGACCGAATGGCGTGAACAGGCGTATTTATTGGGAATTACGGGATCATACCTGGTCCCGCCGGCAAGACTTAACCGACCTTAACCGAATCGCCGGCATGCTTTCGTCATCCCGGAATGAGGAGGCTGATATGTCCATCAAATGGGTTCGGCGGCGCGCACATGTCCGGCGTCTGGCATCGGGGGACTGTGTCCAGGTTGCGCCCAGTTGGGTGCCCGTGGAGGACAAGGGCGGCGATGCGAAGGGCGCATCTTTCCACTCGGCCTGCCCGGTTTGCGATGCCCCGATTCTCAGTCTGCGCATGCCAAATGGCGGCTGGGTCCATTTCGAACGGGGCATTGGCCTGTCCCGCCTGAAACACCCTTGCTTCTATATCGGCGAAGATATCGCGAATGTCCGCGACGAGGCGACCGGCGACCTGTTCGGCGACGCCTGAAAAGGAAATCGCGCAGGTGACGGGCACCTGCGCGATCCTGGCCGCCCTAAAGGGAGGAGGTCAGAAGGGCAGCGGTCTCATCAGGCCTTCACGTCCGTGAGGCGCAGATAGGGACGAAGGGTTTCCCAGCCCTGCGGGAACAGGGACTTGGCTTCCTCATCGCCGATAGACGGCGGAATGATCACCTTCTTGCCCGGGACCCAGTCTGCCGGCGTCGCGATCTTGTTCGCGTCGCTGGTCTGGAGGGCGTCGATCACGCGCAGGATCTCGTCAAAGTTCCGGCCAACAGCCATGGGGTAGGTCATCGTCAGGCGGATCTTCTTTTCAGGGTCGATAATGAAGACCGACCGTACGGCCTGGGTGTCACTCTGATCGGGATGGATCATGTCGTAGGCCTGTGCGATCTTGAGATCCTTGTCGGCCACAATCGGGAATTCCAGATTGGTGTTCTGGGTATCGTTGACGTCCTCGATCCATTTGATGTGCTCTTCCACCGTATCGGTCGACAAGCCGAGGGGCTTCACATTGCGGGCGGCGAATTTATCCGCCAGCTGAGCGGTGCGCCCCATTTCCGTGGTGCAGACCGGCGTGAAGTCAGCTGGATGGGAAAAGAAAAAGACCCAGCTGTCGCCTGCCCAGTCATGGAAAGAGATCTCTCCTTTCTGGGAGGCAACGGTAAAGTCCGGGGCGATATCTCCGATACGCAATGACATGGCAGTATTCCTTTCGTGAAGTTGGCGATCTTTTTCCGGCTTCGGCCAGGCTGTTTACCGGGCCGCTTCCTAGAACTTATGTGTTATATTATGTAACACTTTTCAAACTCATTCTGCCGATGCCTGCCATAGGTAGAATTTATGGAAAAACGCGTGGCGCGGACGACACTTAGAACCGGATTATTGTTCTGTTTTTTATAACTAATATTTGCAAGAACCGGCATTCAGAATAGCCAGAAGATACTGATCCACGTAGAGTTACGGATTGACAATGCTCTCTGTGCCCCCAGAATAGTGTCAATAACTTTCACACTTTTATGTGTCATAAACAGGCTGGGTGGCGGACCAACCGGGAGGAAACAGGACACGTGCGACTAACAGCCTATACAAACTATGCGCTCCGGACGCTGATGTATTGCGCATTGCACCCGAACCAGCTGGTGCGTATTCAGGATGTTGCCGATGCGCATGGCATCTCCAAGGCACACCTTCTCAAGGCAGCGCGTCAACTGGGCCAGCTCGGTTATCTGGAAAATGTCCGCGGCCGCGCTGGTGGCGTGCGCCTTGGACGTCCGCCGGAACGCATTATCATCGGGGAAGTCGTGCGTCATACGGAAGGCGATCTCGAAATCGTCGAATGCTTCAACCCGACAACCAATACCTGCCCGCTGATCGGTGTTTGCAAGTTCAGCACATTGTTCCGCGCAGGCCTGCGCGCCTTCTTTGCCGAACTCGACAAGGTGACTTTGGCCGACATCGTCGCCAACGGCCCGGTATTGCTTGAACGGCTGGAATCCAACCGGGAAGCTCTCGCGACAGGCTGCTAATCCGCCGCTTCATCCTTCACTTCGACGACCTTGTAGCTGCCATGGCAGGCGGCGCATTTTCCCATGATGCCACTGACGGCCAGCTGGATCTCACCCATCTCCGCCGTCATGGCCATGCCTGAAATATCACTGAAATCCTGACGCATGGATTGGCCGATAGCCCGGAAGCCGTCCGGGGCTTTCGCCTGCACGGCCTGCCCTTGACCATTGCCGCGGCGGAGGCCGTCCGTCACATCGCGGATGGTTTGCCGGTCTTCTTCGGCAATGGCCGTTTCGATGGCCTCCAGCCCCTGAAGGAAGCCCAGCATCTCGGCGCTGACATGGGAACGGTCGTCCGCTGTAAAGTAAAGCGCCAGGCGGCCATCGGCCGTGCGTTCCGGCCGCGCCGTTTCGGCCGCCAGTTCGCTGAGGTCCTCTTGCGTCGAGACAAATCGCATCAGGCCAATGCCCATGATCAGGCCGAAAAAGATCCAGCCAAAGGCCGCCCAGGCTATCTTCATGATCAGTCGATCTCCAGATCGTTTTCACCGGCTTCGCCCATGGACACTTCATTCCACATCGCGTTGAGGATGCCGAAGGTCAGCGCAAGGCCGAGGCCAAGAATCCAGCTGAAATACCACATATCGTTTTCCTTCCGCTTGATAAGCGCGAACTAGTAAGTGCCGGGGGCGTTAGCCTCCTCCGTGGTCAGACGACCAAAGAGGACTTTGAACACCCAGGCCGTATAGGCCAGAACGATCGGAACGAAGATCACCGTCACGATCAGCATGATGAACAGGGTGAGATGGCTGGAAGAGCTGTCCCACACAGTCAGGCTGGCGTTGGGGTTGATCGAGCTTGGCAGGATGAATGGGAACATCGAGGTGCCAACCGACGCCACGATGCCGGTCGCCGCCAATCCTGAACCGATCAGGGACAGCGACGTCTTGTTCCGGAGGCCAACAAAGGCCAGGGCCGAACCGATGAAGCCAAGCGCTGGCGCAAGGATCATCCACGGATACTTTCCGTAATTGGTCAGCCATGCACCTGCTTCCACCACCACGTCCTTGCGCAGCGGATTGGCGACACCGTTCGGATCCATGTCCGTCACGATACGATAGCCCATGCCGGTCACAGCGAGCCAGATGCCAGCAGCGGCATAGAACACGATGACCAGAAGCGCCGCGATCTGTCCGAACTTGGCCGCCCGGTTCATGACGTGACCGTGCTCAATCTTCACGACCAGCCACGATGCGCCATGGACCACCAGCATGGCGACGGACGCCAGGCCACACAGCAGGGCGAACGGGTTCAACAGGCCAAGCAGACCGCCGGTGTAAGTTGCCCGCAGCGTGCGGTCGATATCGAACGGAACACCCTGCAGCACATTGCCGAGCGCGACACCAAAGATCAGGGCAGGCACAAAGCCGCCGACAAATAGCGCCCAGTCCCAGGATGTGCGCCATGTCGCGCTCTCCCGCTTGGACCGGTACTTGAATCCTACGGGCCTCAGGATCAGCGCGGCCAGCACCACGAACATGGCGAGATAGAAGCCTGAGAAACTGATCGCGTAGACGTAAGGCCATGCGGCAAACAATGCGCCGCCACCCGTGATCAGCCACACCTGGTGGCCTTCCCACATCGGCCCGATGGAGTTGATGACGAGACGGCGTTCCTTGTCGTTCTTTGCCACGAAGGGCAACAGCGAGGCGACGCCGAGGTCATAGCCGTCTGTCAGGGCGTAGCCGATTAGCAGCACACCGACGAGGCCCCACCAGAGGACTTTCAGCGTTGCATAGTCGAGAGGAAGCTCCATTGTCCTGTCCTCCTATTTGTCAAACTGGATGGTGCGCGGACGGGCCGGCACGGCGTCACTGTGGGTGTCGGGACCTCCGCCGCCTACACCCTGAGGCAGGATGCGTGCACCGGGGCCGAGCTTCACGGCGCGGATCATCAGGGTGATCTCGATCACGGCCAGCGTGCCGTAGAGGAGCGTGAAGCCGACCATTGTCATGATCACCTGCGTTGCCGACAGGCTGGAGACGCCCATGAAGGTGGGCAGCACACCGTCAATCACCCAGGGCTGGCGTCCGGTTTCAGCGAGAACCCAGCCAAGCTCCGCCGCAATCCACGGCAACGGGATGGAGTACAATGCCAGATACAGGAACCAGCGCGGAACTTTTCGCTTCAGGCTGACGAAATAGAAAGCCACGGCGAACACCGCGATGAACAGGAATCCGATCCCAGCCATGAGGCGGAACGAGAAGAATGACAAGGCCACGTTCGGAACCGTGTCCATTGCGGCCTTCTCGATCGTCGCACGGTCGGCGGTTGCCGGGTCATCGACATACCGTTTCAGGAGCATGGCGTAACCAAGATCCGTCTTGGTCTGTTCGAAGATCTCGCGCGCCTTGACGTCGTTCGGGTTGTCGTTCAGCGATTCCACTGCTGTGTAGGCGCGGATCCCGTTTTCGATCCGGTCTTCCGCCACTGCGACGAGCGGCAGGATACCTTCCACTTCGCCATCCAGCGAGCGCGTCGCGATCAGGCCCAGCACATAAGGGATGTGAATGGCATATTCGGTTTTGTGCTCTGCCTGGTTGGGAATACCGATCAGTGTCAGCCCGGCCGGAGCCGGTTCCGTTTCCCACATGGCTTCCAACGCGGCGAGCTTCATCTTCTGGTTATCTGTCAGGGCATAACCGCTCTCGTCGCCAAGGACGACAACCGACAGGGCCGACAGAAGACCGAAGCTGGCCGCAACGGCCATCGAGCGCTTGGCGAGGCCGAGGTGCCGGTTCTTCAGAACATACCAGGAAGAAATGCCGAGCACGAACACGGAGGCCGTCACATAGCCCGCGCTGACCGTGTGCACGAACTTCGCCTGCGCGACCGGATTGAACAGAACTTCCATGAAGTTGGTGACTTCCATCCGCATCGTGTCCGGATTGAATTCAGACCCGACCGGGTTCTGCATCCAGCCATTGGCGATCAGGATCCATAGCGCCGACAGGTTGGAGCCAAGCGCGACAAGGAAGGTGACCAGCCAGTGCGCCGGGCGGGACAGCTTGTCCCAGCCGAAGAACATCAGGCCGACCAGCGTCGCTTCCAGGAAGAAGGCCATCAGGCCCTCAATCGCCAGCGGAGCGCCGAAGATGTCGCCAACATAATGCGAATAATAGGACCAGTTCATCCCGAACTGGAATTCCATCGTGATACCGGTCGCAACGCCGAGCACGAAGTTGATGCCGAACAGCGTGCCCCAGAATTTGGTGGTGCGTCGCCACACCTCCTTGCCGGTCATCACATAAGCGCCTTCCATGACCACCAGCAGCATGGAAAGCCCAAGCGTCAGCGGCACGAAAAGGAAATGGTACATGGCTGTCAGCGCAAATTGCCAGCGCGACAGGTCAGCAACTAATAATTCAGGCATGGTCGTCTCCCGACCGCAAATCGGCGGTCTCTGGTCTACATGACGGCACAAATATGCCTGCCTTATTTAACAAACGATAGCGCAAAAAGTCGCATGCAATATAACACTTATAAGTCCTAATGACCCAATATGCCGGAAACCACTGAAATATCTGGGAAAAAGCGGACGCGGATTGCCCTGCAATCATGGGTAGGCAGATCGCAGCCGGCGGTCAGGCTTGGGCTTTCCTGTCAGCTGTTGGCGATGGCCGGCTGGATCGCAATCGCCTGGGGCATCGGACACAGCGTCGCTGCCATCACTGCAGGTCAGCCGGCTGGGCCCGGCCTGCCGATCGCAGCCGCAGGCGTCCTGTTCCGCGGTGTTTCAGGTTGGCTGGGCGACCTGCTGCTCGCCCGCGCCGGCCAGACTATGGTCACTTCCGCCCGCGCAGACATCTTCAAAACCCTGTCGGACGCCGGGGCCGGCTGGCTCGGCGGTGCTGACGCTGGCACACGCACGGCGCAGATCATTGATCGCACCGCAAAACTCGAAGGTTACGCCTCGCGCTGGCTTCCCGGAATGCGCCTCGCCGTTGCCGGGCCGGTAATCATTCTGATCGCTGTAGCGACGCAGACATGGCTGTCCGCCGTTCTTCTGCTGGTATCCGTCATGGTGTTGCCCATCTTCATCTGGCTGACCGCCAGCGAAACGGCGGCCCGGGCCAAGGCGCAACAGGCCGCGCTGGACCAGCTTTCCGGGGCATTCCAGTCCCGGGCCGCTCAATCCGGCCTGATACGGGCTTTCCGTGGCATCCGACGTGAGTCTGCCAAGCTCGAAGAAGCCTCCCTCCAGCTGCGCGACCGGACGATGTCCATCCTGCGCGTGGCGTTCCTGTCCACTGCCGTGCTGGAATTCTTTGCATCCGTCTCCATTGCGCTGGTCGCCGTCTATATCGGATTCAAGCTGTTGGGCGTTTTCCCCTTCGGCACGGGCGAAACTCTGACGCTTGCGGAGGGACTGACAGCGCTGATCCTCGCGCCGGAATTCTTCAGCCCTATCCGCAAACTCTCCAGCCTGCACCATGATCGCGCAGATGCGACCGCGGCTGCAGAGATGCTCTCGGAATGGCTGGCACACCGCGAACACCACCCGGTGAATAAACTGGCGCCGCTCCCCAAGGCCCCAGTCATCGTGTTCGATGAGGTCGCTCTTGGCTGGGGTGATGACCGCCTGGCTATCTCTGATCTCTCATTCGAAGCGCAACCAGGCATGGTGACCACACTCGCCGGTCCATCCGGATCTGGAAAATCCACGGCCCTGCTCGCCTTGATCGGCCGTGTCCGATTGGCCAGCGGACAGATCCGTGTCGGCCCGCATTCACTCGCACCCGGAGACAGTCTCGCAGATTCCATCGCCTATATCGGTCAGACGCCCTGGCTGATGGAAGGCTCGATCCGGGAAAACATTGCCATCGCCCGGCCGGACGCCAACCCTGTTGAGATCGAGGAAGCGGCGGCGCAGGCGGGCATTCTGGACTTCGCTTACGACAGCCGTGGCGGACTGGAGCAGACGCTCGCCCGATTTGGCGCGGGGCTGTCCGGCGGCCAGCGCCAGCGGATTGCCCTTGCCCGGTCTCTTTTGAGAAAAGCGCCGATCATCCTGTTGGATGAGCCGACAGCCCATCTGGATCCGGATGCAGAAAGGAAATTTCTTTCCAAGCTCGAAGACCTGGCAAAAGGCCGGACGCTTTTGGTGGCGACTCACTCCGACGCCCTTATCGCCGCTTCCGATGCGGTTATACGACTGCAGCCGCAACAAATGCCGGAGGAAGCCGGATGCTGAACCTCTGGCGCCTTCTCGGCCGGCCCGCGAAAATCCGTTTTGGCCTGACCCTGCTCCTCTCTGCCCTTGCCGGTGCATCGAGCATCGCCTTGCTTGGCCTGTCAGGCTGGTTCCTGACCGCTGCTGCGATCGCAGGCTCTGCCGGCGCGGGATATATCTTCAACCACCTCTATCCGAGCGCTGGCGTACGGGCAGCGGCATTCTTGCATGTCCTGACGCGCTATGGCGAACAACTTGTCGGCCACGACGCGACATTGAGCCTGTCGGCTCGCTTGCGCCCCCAGCTCTTTGCGGCGAGCGCAGCCACCCAGCGGGGTTTCACCTCCATGCCAGCCCGTGAGCTCAGCACACTGATCGATGATGTCGAGGCAGCAGAGGCTGGATTCCTGCGCGTCTTCAGCCCGGCTGCGGCTGTCATCGCCGGCATTGCAGTCGCGCTTGGATTTGTCTTCGCAAATGACTGGGTCAGCGGGTTCCTCGCGCTTGGCGCCTTCCTGTGTACGGGCTGGATTTGCCCTGCCATGGCCGTCCGCCGGTCCCACCAGGCCGCCGAAGCTCATGCCCGACAGGCAGAACTGGCGCGGGAGCAAACGGCCCGTCTCGTTGAGAACGCCATTGAACTCGACATTCTTGGCGCCATCGGCCGTGAGACGGAAGCGGCGCAGACCGCACTGGAACAGCAGGTTGCCACCCGAGATGCCATCGAGGCACCCTACCGCAATCTCGGCACCTTCACAGCGACCGTCGGCCTTGCGCTGGCACTGCTCGTCCTATGGCGTGCCGCCGGAGCGCAGTCAGGTATCGCGATAGCAACCGGCGCAGCCCTCGCCCTCATGGCGGCGTTCGAGTCGACGGGCGCGATGCTGAAGATTTTCGATGCCCGTGCCCGCTCCGGCGTCGCGGCAAACCGCCTGGCCGCGCGCCTTCAGACAAGTGAAGCGAGTTGGGATCCTCCACTCGAAGCCGCACCTGTGCTGGACACGCTCTTCCCTCTCAAAGCGACCGGTCTCATGGCTCAGGCCGCGACCAATGCGCCAGTGATCGGCCCGCTGAGTTTTACTTTGAAACCGGGAACGCTGTTGCAGCTGATTGGTCCATCGGGCAGCGGCAAGACGACGGTCGCCGAAACACTCATGCGCCTTCATCCGGTGTCGCCCGGCATGCTGCGGTATGGCGATGTTCCCGCAGAGACTGCGCGTATCGCAAGCGTCCTGACCCATATCGCGATCAGTCCGCAAATGCCGGCTTTCCTGCCAGGCACACTCGGCGATCAGATGCGCCTTGCAGCGCCGGCAGCCTCGGATGACGACATCTGGAACGCGCTCCGCATCGCCTGTGCCGAGGCATTTGTGACGGCCCGGCCGGAAGGCCTGAACACCAGTTTCGGTGAAGACAATTTGCCCTTTTCCGGCGGCGAGTTGCGCCGCATCGGTCTCGCCCGCGCCCTGCTGGCAAAACCTGAAATCCTGATCCTGGATGAGCCTTTCGCAGGGCTGGAGGCTGAACTCGCCCAGCGCCTTGCTGCAAACCTCGATGACTGGGCAACACAGGCACCCCGCGCCCTCATCGCACTGACCCACAAACCTTTGGATGCGCCGTTTGAACACCTCGTCTCGGAACGGGTCTTCATCCAGTCTTGAGGCGCTCAGACTTCGTCGATCCGCGTTTTCGCCCGGCGCACGTTCAACCAGACCAAAGCGATCACGGCAGGCACGCTGACCGCCTGGAGAACAGGAACACTCACCACCGTGTGCGGCAGCGATTTGATCAGCACACCAATCAGGCCGACGACATAGTAGGAAATCGCCGCGACAGAGAGCCCCTCGACAGCCTGGCCGAGATGCACCTGCTGGCGCGCACGCTTTTCCATCGAGACCAGCAAGGCCTGATTGTGTTCCTGCGAAGCCTGCTCCAACCGGGTCCGTGCCAACGCCATCGCTTCCGACAAGGTGACTGAAACATCTGCGATCCGACGGTCAAAGGCAGAAACGGTCTTGATTGCGGGCGCCAGGCGATGATCGACGAAGCCTTTCAGGGTCTGGCGCTGACCGATCGGTGCTTCGGCCAGGCTCTCCAATCGATCCGATACAATATCATAGTAGGCTTTCGACGCGGCCATGCGGTAACGGAGGTCGTCCCGCAAAGCACCAACTTCAGCAAGAAGCGCTGAAATCTCCCGGATCGTGTCTCCCAGAGTTTCGCCTTCGGACGCGCTCAAGGCGCGCATGGCACGCCCGGTCCGCGCTTCCAGGGACTGAAGCGCCGGCGTCGCTTGCCGAACCACCGGCAGGCCAAGAAGTGATGCCATCCGATAGGTTTCAAGATCGACCAGCCGCTTGACCAGCCTCCCCCGCGCAAAAGCGTCCTCGAATGCTCCAGACAATATATAAACGACCATCTGGTCTGCTCCGACCTGGAAGTCGGTCGCAACCTCCACCCCGGAAAACCGGGCAGCTCCGCCAAATATACGACCTGGTCCGAAGACGTCTGCCATACCACTCCATCCGGCGGGCCGGATCAGGATCCGCGCTCCGGCCAACTGGCGCCCCGGACAGAGCGCGATGATGCTCAAGCTCTCAGTGTCAGGCGGTCCTTCGCCCAGCCATGTGACAGAGACAAATTCTGTATGCCGCTCAATTCGCAATTGCCCGGCGGCAAGCTCCAGCACTTTGTGTCTGCAAGCCGGATCATACGGCGCTTGCCAGACTGCCGGATCTTCCGGCAAATCGTACAACACCCAGTTCCATACTTCAGCGGTCTCTGGCTCGATGGCCAGCGGCGGGCGCGCATGCGCCTCGGCCTGAATGCCGGCACGTTCCGGGTATTGTTCAAAGACCGGTCGGTTCGCTGTGCTCATCGAACACCTCCCCGGCCAGCCAAAGCAGGACACGCACCATGACGCCGACTGGCCGTCAGCTCATTTTACGTTTTTGTAAAATGAATTCTGAACGGCCGCCATGCGACGGATTGCGCAGAGCCCGGAAAATCAGGCTTTCGATGAATTTCGTATTCGGATCAAGCGCCGGATGGCCAAAGAGATTCCCGTGTAAACGAGGACAATCGCGGCAATGGAAGCAAGCCCTGCCAGCGTCTGCCCGATGAGGCCATAGATCTCTCCGGTATGCACAAAACGTAGATAACGGCGGGCTTTCGACGCCGGGCTGGAAATATCACCAACTGGCGCCCCGATAAAACCGGAACCATCACGCGCGACACTCACGCTGCGCTGTTTCGACGCCTGGGTGCCATTGCCCCAATCGACCGCGAGCTCGAGCGTTGTCGCATTCGGCTCGGGAAGCGTAATGGAAACACGGCGCCAATTGCTGAATGGCTCAGTAGCCTGTGCGACCAGTTGATCAAGAGGCTGGACCTCCCCGGTCAGCACTGGTGGCGCTGCCGCAGCAGGCTGTCGCCCCGCACGTTGACCGCCTGGCGTTTCGCCGAATGCCGCATAGACCAGCTTGTTTGCCCAGCTGTAGGAGAAGACAGCGCCCGACACGATGATCAGGAAAAGTGGTACGAAGCTCCACGCCGCGAGTACATGGTGCCAGTTGTAGTGACGCGCCTTCGCATTTGTCAGGCCGCGCCGGAAAAAGAGCTGCATCTTCACCAGCGGCCACTTCCATTTGCGCGGCCACCAGAGCACAACGCCGGAAATCAGGAGCGCCCCAAAAATCAGGTTTGCTGCACCATTCACCGCGGCGCCCAATTCATTGCGCCCGCCTGTGAAAGCCAGCCAGCGATGAATGCGCATGACACGGCCGAAGAAGGCTTCAGTCTCTTCGCCCGCCCCATCGAGCACTTCGCCTGTATACGGATCAAGCAGGACCGAGTCCCGCCGCCCCTTGGACAGAGTCACAACATCCGAGGCACCCCTTTGAATTATCAAGGTATTTCCGGGTGCCCCACCCAGCGCCGCGGCCGCTTGTGAGAGCGCTTCAATACTCAACGGCTCAGCGCCGGCCGGCGCCTCAACAGCCGCGTTCTGCGCGGCGGCAACCATCTGGCGCTCATAGGTGAGCAGCACACCTGTTACAGACATCAGCAGGATCAGCGCTCCTGCCGCGAGCCCCATGACGAAGTGCGCCCAAAAGAAAATACGCCGCATACCAGAAGCCCCTTCATGAGTCCGTCTGCCAGATCTAACGACCCGGTAACATAAATCTGTCGCTGCTCACTGCATTGCCTCCGGCGCCTGCACCAGATGACAAAAGACCCCGGCGTGAGGCTCATGGGGACATTCCACTCAGACGCCGGAGTTGCCCCGCGGCCTACATCGGCAAGCTCAGCGGCCTAGTGCCGGTTTCTGGACGCGCAATCCACCTTCACGCTCACATCCTGGTCGCCGGAAATCTCGAGCATGGCCAGGAGCAATGGAAGCGCCATATAGGCTGGGTATTTTTCGGAAAGGCACATGCACCAGCCGGAGTCAGAGCCTGCTTGATGATCATCGGCCAGCTGCACGCCGATTTCCTTGCACTCCGACCAGAAGCTTCGCAGCGCATCCCACCACCCCTTGGGTACGGGAATGTTCCCTCGCAGGACCGACTGCGCCTTTGACACAGGCACATCCTCATTCAATCGTGAGCTGATAATGTATACAAGATCCTCGGGCTGAATTCCGAGAAATTGCGCGCAAACCACAAAACCATAAGATGTATTCATGGATGTCCCCACAGCCATAATTAGAAACTTATTCGTGGGGATTGGAGTTTTCAACTATTGCGAAGCAATGTCTTGAAAATTCCAGGTCTCTGCATCCTTGTTGGTCATGTTCTGGAGCCGCACCGGCTCGCAAACCAAGCACAAATGGCCAAAGCCAAATTGAATACGGACCTTTTCCGCATAAGAAAAGCCCCCGAAATCCGCAAGGAAATCAGGGGCTTATTGGGTGCGGGAGTAGGATTTGAACCTACGACCTTCAGGTTATGAGTCGCCCCCGGGCTAATTCCCATATCATCTCGATATATAATTGAAAATCTCGATTTGTCCGTAACGTATTGATATTATTGCATTAATAAGGAAATTCGATTTCTTGGAATTTCCCGGCTCAACCCGCTCGTTCTCGATTATCTGCTACCATGGAGCGACCCTAAATTGTATCATCTGGCCAACGAGAATTGTGAGGTGGCAGATGAAAATCACGCAGAAATTTGTAAACTCTCTGAGCGCATCTGACGTTGGAGAGACCTATTGGGATCCAGACCTCAAAGGGTTTGGCCTGCGGGTGAACCGCAACCTCACGATGTCATACATCGTTCATTTCCGGGTGGAAGGAAAGCAGAGAAAGAAGGTGCTCGGACGCACGAGCTCTGTAAAAGCCGACGAAGCAAGAAGACGGGCTCAAGTTTTGATTGGAGCAGCTTCAGGCGGGGAAGACATAATCGGCGACTTAGCAGAGGACGCGAAAGCTCCAACGATTTCTGATCTCGCGGAACGGTTTAAAGCAAACTACATCCCGTATCATTTGAAGCCTTCGACTCAAAGCGAGTACACGCGCAACATCGAGCTTTATATTGTTCCATTGCTGGGTGAGAAGAAGGTTTTGGAGATAAGCCGCAGCGATGCAGCACAACTCCATCAAAGCCTCTCCGATAGACCTTACCAAGCAAATCGCGTGTTAGGCACATTCTCAAAGATGATTTCTCAAGCAGAAGTTTGGGATTTACGCGGCGAGAAAGCTAACCCGTGCATGCGTGTAAAAAGGTTCAAAGAAGAGAAAAGAGAGCGCTTCCTCTCGAAAGAAGAACTTGTACGTTTGTTTCGAGCATTGGATCTCGAAGAAACACTCTCGCCCATGTCGGCGGCGGCTTTCAGACTCCTCATATTTACAGGATGCCGTCTTGGTGAGATCCAGTATCTTCGATGGAGAGAAGTCGACTTTGAGCGTGGCGAATTACGTCTAGAAGATTCAAAAACTGGTAAAAAGACAATCTATCTGACCCCAGAAACAACAGCGATCCTAAAATCGATTCCGCAAGCAGCTGACAATCCATTTGTCATTCGGGGGATTGTGCCTGGTCAGCATCTCACGGATTTTCAAAAACCATGGCGTCGGATCAGAATATCCGCCAAGATCCCAGACGTAAGAATCCATGACTTGCGGCATACGTTTGCGTCGATCGCCGCTTCCCAGAATCTGGGACTACCGATCATCGGAAAACTATTAGGCCATACGCAAGCTCAAACCACCGCGCGCTATGCGCACCTTGGAGCCGCGCCAGTAAGAAATGCCAATGCCGGAATCACCAGAGAATTGGGGAAACTGATGAACTATTCACCGGAAGTCGTGAGCGGGCAGGAGAAAACAGCAACCGATGCGCGCCCGCAACATCTCCCCATAAAGCCAATGTCTATGAGTGGGTATAAAGTTTCTATTCAATATGGCTCATGACGCTGGCTTGCTTCCGAAGACCCGGCCCTTAGTTTCACTTGGGAACAGCTCTGATATGGAGTTAAGCTGCGAGCCAGTTTATCTGGAGCAGAGCATTTAGAGGTTTGGAAAATGATCAGATCATTTGTGATAGCTGTATCAGGATGTTTCATCGCGCTCACCGCGTCAGCAGAAGAATTGATGACACTCGAAGAGGTCGCGGC
This sequence comes from Hyphomonas sp. GM-8P, assembly GCF_003263315.1. Lineage (NCBI taxonomy): Bacteria > Pseudomonadati > Pseudomonadota > Alphaproteobacteria > Hyphomonadales > Hyphomonadaceae > Hyphomonas > Hyphomonas sp. GM-8P. Next base: position 521 of record NZ_AWFE01000067.1, on the reverse strand, counting down.
TGCTGCTAAGGACGGCATCGAATTCGTAGATAATTCCTACATTTTGGAGCGCCAATCCAGCAACGCAGACCTTATGCTCGTGGACGTTCGATCTAACGGTGATTTCGAAGTCGGTCATATCCCTGGCGCCATCTCTATGCCGCGCGGCACCGCAGAGTTTGAGTTCGCAAAAAATGTTCGAGACGCAAATGCCGAAATAATACTCTATTGCCGGACCGGTAGCCGGGCCTCACTCGTCAAAAAAGCCTTATCTGCGCAAGGTTATACAAATGTATCTGCGCACAGTGGGTTCGAAACCTGGATAGAAGGCGGACATCCCGTCGAGAACAAGTTTGGCTCGTTTCGACAAGACGCGTTGGAACAAGAAGACGACACGGGTTCGAAGTAAATTCTGCTCTACCAATCTTCTAAATGAATCGGGCGATTGCCTCTTCATCACGTATGAGCAGGCGGCCTCGCAATAGCTTGACCCACCCGAGCTTTTCCCATTTGACCCAGCCCCGTGATCCGGGCCGTTCATT